>NZ_JBGCTX010000004.1:0-65231 GCF_041102755.1 Francisella sp. 19X1-34 | reverse complement strand
TGCACATTTTATGATTAAATTTGAAGATAGGATTGGTAGCCTATGAAAAATTTACACAAAAGTCTGTAAAGGGTCTTAACAGCAGCCATTTTGCCTCTGTTTTCTTCAGTTTCAAAGCTTATTTTTTCGCCTTCACGTAGAGAGCTTAAACCAGAATTTTCTACTGCACTGATATGAACAAACACATCTTTACCACCATCTTGGGGCTCTATAAATCCAAATCCTTTAGTCGTATTAAAAAACTTAATAGTACCTTGTCTCATTATTTTATTTCCTTTTGTTTTATTATTTCATATAAGTTAAATCTTGAAAATCTAAGCAGCTTTCTACCATTGAAGACTCTTTATTATCACTAAAGTCTCTATCTACCATATGGTTTATCAAATTAATAAATTGTTCCATAATTTCAGTATTTAATATGCTCATTTCAGCAGCTTGAGCGATACTTATTTTTTTTGATTTTTCTATTTTCTTAACTAAATTAGTTATATCACGAAAAATAGCGTCTAACATTTTATTATTTTCAAAACTAATAAATGTACTTTTTGGATTAATCATTCTATATCAATATTATTAACTAGTAGGGGACTATTATACTTATAAATGCGTTATATTCTTAGTTATATTCATAATATGTATCTTTAGTGACCAGTTTGTACTACTATTAATCGGGTATAAATAAAATAAAGCCTCTAAATCTTCTTTAGATACTTCATTCTCTATTGTACTAGTAAAAATTTTTAACCTGAAAAGAACTTTGATAGTTCTTAATATTCTAAAATTAAGAGAGGATAATCTGCCAAGAATAATAGTAGACCCTAGAAAGCCTTTTGATATTAGTCTAAGAAATTTCAAAAGAGCTTGTGAAAAAGCTGGTATTAAGCAAGAGCTTCGAGATAGAAAAACTTTTATCAAACCAACAGAAAAAAGAAAAATTGCTAAAAGAGCTGCGATAAAAAGAGCTAAACAAGCAGCAAGAAGAGCTTATTCTTACTAATGTATAAAATCTAGATTTAATTAAAACTAACATTTGGAATGCAAACATATCTGTATTAAAGAAAGGCCATGTGACTCAAGCTTTCCCTGTAGCAACTTCATTCCAAAATGTAGGGCTTTGGAATCTTTTAAATGGATGGGGCTTTATAAAAATAATTATTCTTTGGACAATTTTATAAAGCTTAGAATAGTAATTACTTAATATGAGAATCATCTATGCAAAGTCTAGTGTCAATAATAATCTATTTTTTCGATCTATGGGGCTTGGAGATCTATGAACAAGGCCCAAACCTGAATTACCTATCCAAGACTCACCTTTAAGTAATGCAACATCACCAACATTAAGCTTTTGATTTATATTTTTATTTATAAATGGATTGTCGCGGAGCTACCTAGTAAGCTCTTATCAACGTCATGGTTAAGCCAGGACTACCATATTTAGATATAGTTTATAGAGAATAATTAACAGCAACTACAGTTACATCCACTGTCACATATACAATCACACTTACAATTTACGCAACCTTTTTTACAACAACATTTAGTTTTATTTTCCATGATTTTCCCTCTCATTTGTTTTGTTTTAAATCTAGATATGTTAATAAAAGTTTTATTTTATTTCTCAATACGATTTGCAACTTCTCTTAACATATCAGCAACTTCTTTGCGGTTAACATGATGAATTACTTTTTGTCCTTTTTTATTAGCTTGTAGAATCCCAGCATCTCTTAACACTTTTAGGTGCCTACTAACTACTGAAAAATCTACATCACAACATTTCGCTATCTCACTATGTACATTCGCAATCATTTTGACAAATACTATCTAGTATTTTGAGTCTATTCTGATCAGATAATGCTTTAAAAATGTTGCTATGTTCTAAATTCATATAAATCACCGTATTTGTATATTTGCATGTTAATGCAAATAATTAGAAAAGTCAATAAAGTTCAGATAAGTAGTAGGGGGTATCGAAATTCTAAGCCCAAATAGCAACTATAGCCATAAGAGCAAAACCAAGTATAACAAATGTGTATTCTTTAGTATTACAACAGTCTTTTATAAGTATTGATCTTTCTAACCCATGCAAAGTTCCCATATATATAAAAGTACCTGCAGCTATAGAAGTTATTGTAGGTTCAATATATGGGTTAGTTACATATGCTTGAATACTTCCACCAAATAATACTCCTAAAGGAGCCATAAGAGCAAAACCAAAGAATAATATAAATCTAATAAAAAACTGTAAATTTGATTTATTAATTACTATTGATAGTGCTAGGCTAGCTGCCCATTTATGAGCTATGATAGCTAATAAAACTATTATTGCTACACTTAACTCAGGAGATACTCCTAAAGCAGCTCCAGCAAGAAAACTATGAATTGATAGCATAACAGTTGCTATTATAGCCATAAAGGATAAATTCCCTTTATTATTTTTTGCAAGTGATCCTCCAACATGCTCCATCCATAAGAAAAATAGAACTGTTGCTCCAGCTATCATAAATGGATAAGGATAATCTACTTTAAGACTAAAGAAATCACTAGCAGAATCTCCCAACATATGAATCAGTCCGGCACCTAAAAAAACACCACTTGCTAAAGCCTCGCATATTGGAAGCTTAAAGCCTTCAGGGTTTGCTGCCTTTTTTACAAATGGAAATATTCCAAATATTACTGTTACAGAAAAAATTAATATTGCGCTTATAATATTAAAGTTATACATTTTATTTCCTTATACTTTATTGTTCTTCAAACCATGCTGGAAATGGATCTGAAATATTTGAATATTTTGAAGGATTATCCCAGTAGTCTTTTATTAAATATTTATCTAAAACTGTTTTAATTTGATTATCTTTCATTTGATCTTTTAAGCCAATAAAAACGATCTCTTGTCTTCTATTAACAATCATGGCTATTTTAAGACCATTAGCACTATTAAGTATGTTACTTAATAAAGTAGTTTTATCAGCGCCTAAAAAACCAGATAGCACTGTAACTGGTAATTTTTTCATTTATTAGCTCCGATTTATAATTGAAATTTTATCGATATCATACATAAAAATATAAAATGTTACAATATAACACTTCATTAAAATGAAAAAGTTAGTTTATAATTGATATATAAAAATTATAGTTTTGTATTTATTAGAATATGAGTCATTATCTTAAAAAAGCTCAGTTATATTGCGAAAAAAATAAACATAGATTTACTAAGCCTCGACAGGAAGTATTACAAGTAATTATGCAACAAACAATGCCCATAGCAGCCTATGATATTTTGAAAATATTATCTATAAAAAAGGAGGTTAAGCCTCCGACTATTTATAGGGCTATAGATTTTTGGTCTAAACATGGGTTTATACATAGGGTCGAAAGCCTTAATTCATATATAGCTTGCGATCTTAATCATAAGCACCAAGGGACTCAAGTTATAATTTGTGATAACTGTGGAATGACCAAAGAGATTTGTTTAAATGATTTTCAGATAGTGAATAAGGTTCAAAGTTTGGAATCATTTAAAGTAAAAAACTGGAATGTTGAAATTCATGGTCTTTGTCAAGAGTGTGCTTAAGTATTTAAACCTGTATACAGAGGTTTTGAATATATCAAAATCGTAATGTTTTATTTTGTATGGAATAGAAAGAATTTTGTGGTAGCTATGAGTGGACTTGAACCACCGACCCCAGCATTATGAATGCTGTGCTCTAACCAGCTGAGCTACATAGCCACAAATGATGTAGCATATTATATTTAAATTATGACAATTGTCAATATTAATTAAACGCGATATTGAAAAAAATCTTTGCACACAATAAAAAAGATTGAAAAACTGACTAGGTTTATTTTATATATGCTCTGGATAGGCATATCAAATCCATTTTAAAATTGGCTATTTTAAGAGCTTTTCTCCTTGCTTAAAAGAGCCCAACAAAACTATTAAGTGGCATATTTTGTGAAAAAACTGTCATGTATACAGAAAAAAAATATTACTAATGTTTTATTACTTGCTAAAAGGGTTAGTTTTGTAGTACGATATAAGCCAAGTGTACAAAGGGATTGATCCCTCTATAAAATGATAAAAAAATAAAATGTCTGACGGTAGAAATAAATTAAACGATTTTTCGCTATTACAATCTTTACTAGGCGGTTCTTCTAAGATAGAAGAAAAAACTTCTAGAATGAAACAAGCAAGAGATAAAAATATCTCTAAGAACAAAAGTATGCCTAAGGCGCCTGCTAAAAAGATAGAAGACAGAGATACTTCATTTATTCGTATTCCTCAATATGGTCATAGAATAAATAATAAAATAGTCAATGAATTACAAAACCCTCAACTAGAAAATGACCAAGAGATAGTAGTAACAGTAGATGTTGAGAAAGAAAGACAAAAAGAAGAGGCTAAGCTGTTTAAATGGTTATGTAAGCGTTTTCCAAAATGTTTTGACCCTATCAATAAAAAGCCACTTAAAATAGGAATAAGCCCTGAAATAGAAATAATTTATCAAAATGAGCACTTTGCTCCTGTTGATAAGTTAGTGCTTAGAAATGTTTTACGTCGCTATGTTGGTGATACTCGTTACCATAGAGCTGTTTTTGAGCTAAAGCAAAGATTTAACCTTCAAGGTCAACCTGTTGAAGATTATTCTCCAGAGCATATTGAATATTCTAAAAGGCGTCTAGATGAGATTGCTGAGAAAGCAGAGTTTAGAGCTAAAGGTCTAACTATGAAAGATTATTACGAGTACAAAAAGCAACAGTCAGAAGAGGATGTTGATACAGAGGAATAGTGTTCCTAGTAAAATTTCACCCAAAATTTTCACATAAGTTGTTGTCTATTTTTGTCTTTAAGTTTATTATTTGACTAATTACAATATATGACTTTCATGGCTAATGACTCATTTAAAACCATATAAACAAAAAAGAACGATATTTTATCTAGGATTTTTAGTCTTATTGATCTCTAGTTTATTATCAAGCTGTGCAAGTGATAAGAAAGCTAGAGAGCTTCCTATAATAAAGCATAACTTCTCAAAATCAAAGTATACAGCATATCAGGTTTTTGGTTTTGATTATGCGACTACTCCTGATGGTATATATAATGTAGTCAATAAAGTGCCAACGAAATTTACAGTTAATGTGTATATCGCTGATAATGAAGGTTGTAAGTTTACTTATACCAAAGATGATAAAGGTGCTCATCAAGATTATTTTACAAGCACACAATCCTTTACAGCATACTTATCTGGTAGAAATGAGTTATTAAAACTAGAGTGTACAGGTAAGCAGTCTAATATTGACTATAAAATCGTAGCGTATGCAAATGGTGTAGAATATGACAATATAGGTAACCTCTCATATCTTGTTGAGTCTGGGGGACTTTAGGATTTTTATTTTCTCCAAAACTCTGGTATAAAAAGTACCAACAGTGTAAATATTTCTAGACGGCCTGCGATCATAGCAAAGTCACATATCCAAAGAGAATCATTAGGAAGGTTCTTGAAGTTTGAGCCTATTTCTCCTAAACCTGGGCCCACGTTTGATAGTGTGGTAGCAATTGTTGAAAATGCGGTTGCAATATCTAAACCACAGCCTAATAAAGCTAGCCAACCAATAGCAAAGACAATAATATATACAGAAATAAAACCTGAGACTCTATTTAATGCTTGTTCAGATATATTTACATCATCTAGCTTTACCGTAAACATTCCTTGAGGATGGATTACTCTTTTTGCTTCAAGCATGGCTTTCTCTTTGAAAAGGATCGCTCTGATCATCTTTAGGCCACCAGCTGTAGAGCCACCACAACCACCAATAATTGCTATAAACATGAGTAAAATGGGTAAGAATGTCGGCCATAAGTAGTAGTTTGTATCAGATACAAATCCAGCACTAGAGCTAATGGATATTACTTGGAATATACTATTTAAAATTATATGGAATGTGTCAGAAAGATTATCGGAATTAGCAATTAGTGTGACACTGACTATCATAGATGTGAAAAATAGAAAGAAAAAGTATGCTTTGAACTCAACATTTTTGAAATAATGACTAATTTTAAATTTTGATAGTGCGATATAATGAGCTTTAAAACTAGTAGCTCCCAAGAATAAAAAGACACCACAAACAAAAAGAACACCTGTTGATTTGTTTGTCATGCTAGCGTCGCTAGGAGTGAACCCTCCTGTGGAAACTGTTGAAAAAGTATAGCATATAGCATCAAATGGCCCCATACCAACCACGAGATAAGAAACAAAACATAAAAATGTAAGTAGTAGATATACCATCCATAGTGCTTTTGCGGTACTAGAGATTTTTGGAGCAATTTTATCATCTTTCCATTGCCCTGTTACTTCGGCTTTGTATAGCTGCATACCACCGACTCCTAGTAATGGTAAGATTGCAACCGTTAAAACAACGATTCCCATTCCACCAAAAAACTCAGTTTGTTGGCGGTAAAATAATATACTATGAGGCAGCTGGTCTAATCCTACAATTACAGTACCTCCTGTAGTAGTAAAGCCTGATACAGATTCAAATATTGCATGTGTTAGAGATAAATTTAAGCCTGGGAAAGTCATATATGGTATTGCTCCAAATACTGAAACAAATACCCATACTAGAGCAACAATCATAAAACCATCTTTATTTGAGAGTTTTTTATCTGATTTGCGAGCAACAAACCATAATAGGAAACCACATAGAAATGTGACAGAAAAACTTAAGATAAAAGGGTATGCATTATGTTCATCATAAATATAGTCAATGACTACAGGACTAAGCATAGTAAGGCTTAGGAACATTAGGAATATACCAATTATCTTAGGTTTTTGGCTTAGGTTCATTGAGTAGTGCTTTAAAAGCTTTATCTTAGATGACTTTGCTGTTTAGTTTAGTACAATTATCTTAAAGCTACAAGTTTATCATCTAGTATATAAAAATTCTTGATTAGTCAAAACTTTTGACTCTATTAAGAGTAGGATCATTTTTCTTACTTTTATATAAGCTATTTTCGCCAAAAATCTGGCATAAAAAGAACAAGAACTGTAAATATCTCAAGACGACCTGCGATCATCGCAAAATTACATATCCAAAGAGCATCATCAGGTACAGTTTTAAAGTTTGAGCCAATTTGTCCTAAACCAGGACCTACATTGGATAGGGTAGTTGCGATCGCTGAAAAAGAAGTATCAGGACTTAGGCCACATGCTATTAACATTAGCCAACAAACAGCAAATAACAGTAGATAAACAGAAACAAAGCCAGAGACTCTATTAAGAGCCTGCTCTGATATAGCTACACCATCAAGCTTTACAGTGAATTTACCTTGTGGGTGTATAACTCTTTTTGCTTCAAGAGTTGCTTTTTCCTTAAAAAGGATAGCTCTTATCATCTTTACACCGCCGGCAGTAGATCCACCACAACCTCCGATGATTGCTATAAACATTAACAAGAAAGGTATAAAGCTAGGCCAGATATAATAGTTTGCATTAGAAACGAAACCGGCTGTTGAGCTTATAGAGACAACCATAAAGATACTATTAGTTACCATGTCTGGAATCTTTGATAAGTCTTTTGAATATGCGATTAGAGTTATGGCAATTATCAAAGATGAAAGAAATAAGAAATAAAAGTAGGCTTTGATTTCAATGTTATTAAAATAGTGTTTTATGCTAAATTTTGAAAAAGCTATATAGTGAGCTTTGAAATTTGTGGCACCCAAAAATAAAAAGAAAATACATACATAAATTACGGGTTTTGATTGTGCTGTCATACCAGCATCCGTAGGGGCAAACCCACCTGTTGAGATGGTTGAAAACGCATAGCATATAGCATCAAACGGCCCCATACCAACTAACAAATATGCTATAAAGCAGAGAAATGTAAGCAGTACATATACTAACCACATTGCTTTGGCTGTGGTTGATATTCGAGGGGCTATTTTTTCATCTTTACCTAGTCCTGTTACTTCAGCTTTGTATAGCTGCATACCATCAACACCAAGTAGTGGTAAAATTGCAACAGTTAGTACCACAATCCCCATTCCTCCAAAGAAGTGAGTTTGCTGTCGGTAATATAGAATACTATATGGTAGTTTATCTAAGCCTGTTATTACTGTTGCTCCTGTTGTGGTAAATCCGGAAATTGATTCAAATACTGCATGAGTAAAAGATAAATTTAGTCCTGGAAATACCATATAGGGAATACCACCAAAGACTGTAACAAAAACCCAAACAAGTGTAACAATTACAAATCCATCTTTATTTGTAATTTTTTTACTAGCATTGCGGCCAATAAACCATAATAAAAAACCACAGAGAAAGGTTATCGCAAAGCTTAATAAGAAGGGGTAAATATTTGATTCATCATAGATATAGTCAACTACAATAGGTGTAAGCATAGTAAGGCTTAAAAACATTAAGAACATACCTATTATCTTAGGGTTTTGGCTTAACCTCATTGACGTAATACTTAAAAGCTATATCTTTAGTGGTGACTTTGATGTTTAGTTTAGTATAATTATGTCTAAGCTACAAGGTAAATTATTGGTATCTAAGAGAGGTTTTTACTATGATGAAACTTATATTAAGGTTAGCTCACCTATTTGATAATAGAAAAGATAGAGCATATGTAAGCGAGGCAGATAAGCTTTTGCAAGAATTTGATAAGGCAAATCCAAATAAATCAGAATCACAAAAAAAAGAAATTTTGAAGCATAGAAATATCTATAAAAGAGAAGCAAAGCCAAAAACTAGCTTTCTTGATGGTTAGTCTTAATCTGTGTAACAGCAATAAAACCTATTATTAAAATAATACCTGCTATCCAATATAAATACGGAGCTAAGTGACTATCTATAAGTACGCCTCCGCAAATAAGAATAATTAGCTGTGGTAGTGAAAAGAACATATTCAGCCAGCCCATATATTCACCAAGTCTATCTTTAGGAGCTAGTTTAGCGATTAATGTATAACAAGATACTTGTGAAAGAATAAAGCCAGTGGCAACAATAAATGCGATTATGTACCATAAAAAGTTTTCTTTAGTTAAGAAAGAGCCGCAAATGAGTGCTATAGCAAATATTAATAAACCAATTTTAAATATAGTTTCAACTTTGATTAGATTTATAATAGTTGTTGCTAAGAGTCCAACTATTACGGATCCTATTCCAAAAGTCATAACTAATGAAGCAGTGAAATCTTTACTAAATCCTAAATGATGGTTCATATACCCTCCCATCAAAGGCATAAAAGCGCCAAAGCCAGTTAACATACAAAATGTAGCTAAGAAAAGAAGGTTAATGTTCTTATCACTAAAGATATCAAAGCTTAATTTAAAAGCTGAAGTCATTTGGTTTTCAGGTCTTTCTTTAACTATAAACGGTATTACAGATAGCGTAGGTATTATTAATAATAAACATACTGTTACGCAACTAAGAAAGGCACCACCTATATTCCAAATTATTGCGCCAACTAGGCCAATTATAATTGTACCTATTTGAGCTGTAGTTCTCGCTAAAAGTGTAGCAAAAGGAATTTGATCACGATCAACAACCTCTACAACCATTGTATAGTAAGGGCCTTGAAAAAAGTTGATACTAGCATAAGTTAAAAAAGCAATTATAAATAAACAAATATAGTTAGGTGCAAACGGCCAAAGCATCTGAAATATACAAGTACTAACTAATCCGACTAGTAGCCATGTTGTCCTTTTACCTAAAAATTTATGTGAGGGTGTCTTATCTGAAGCAATCCCTGAGAGTGTTTGCATAAATAGCCCAGTAAAAGCAGCCATAGATAACAAAAGACCCGCTAGAAAGGAAGAGTTTGTGTGTTGGTAAACTATCCATGAACCAATAGTCCCTGTTAAAGACCAATACATTCCTATACCAATATCTGGTATCGAGATTAGAAAAGGATTCCATTTTCGTATATTGTATTTCATTTTTACTCCTGAATTTCATCTATAGATATTAATATCGCACTTTGAGGGTGCATGATTGGTATATTGAGTCCAAAGCTCTCTAAGGCTTTACCTGATAAAACTACCTCATCATTGCATATATTTGGAGTTTGTTTCATAGCATATCCTGTATTAGATAGCTTATTTAGAGCTCTTAGTTTATATGTCTTTGTCTTATCTAGACCAGAAAACTTGAGAGCCCTTGGAATTGTATTTTTTGAGATTGTATTCTGAAAAAGGGTAACTAGACCTTTTGATTTATCTTTCGATAAAAAGCATTGTGCTATTTGGGAAGTATCTGTATCAAAATAGTAATGATCTGAAGAGTGTATTAAATCTCTATAATCCTTATATAATTTGATATATTTTTTAACTACTTGTAATTCAACCTCATCAAGTTCAAGTAAATTTCTTTCGAAACCTAAGTGTCCAGCAAAGCTTGTGATTAGCGAATATTCAATATTATTTGCTCTAGATGTGGTGTGTGCTATATTTGGGCCAACATGTGCACCAAGAACTTCAGGAGGGTAAAATTGACTTAGAGACCTGTGTATTTTTTGCCTTTCAAGAGGGTCGTTGCAGTCAGAACTCCAGAATCTATTTGTATATTCTAGAACTTTCATATCAATTCTAGCACCACCAGATGAGCAGCTTTCAAATTCAACACTTGGGAATCTAGTTTTTAGTTCATCCAGGAGTTTATAGGTAGCAATTACTTGATTATGATAACTAGGCTTATTATCTATATTACCAGGTTGGATCAGATCGCGATTCATATCCCATTTTACATAAGATATCTTGTATTCATTTAAAATATCACTCATACATTTTAAGATATATTCATAAGCTTCAAGGTTCGATAAATCTAAAACATACTGGTAGCGGCCAAGCTTTTGTTCATAGTTTGATAATTTTAATATCCATTCTGGGTGATTACGGTATAGTTCAGAGTTAGAGTTTACCATTTCTGGCTCAAACCATAGTCCGAATTCAAGGTCTTTAGATATTGTATAGTCAACTAGAGGGTGTAATCCTTGAGGATATTTTTGTTTATCAACAAACCAGTCACCAAGACCAGCTTTTTCACCATTACGACCATTAAACCAACCATCATCAAGGACAAATCTTTCTATACCAATCTCAGCTGATCTATTAATCATTTTTTTGAATGTTTCAATATTATGATCAAAATATACCGCTTCCCAGGTATTTATCTGAATTGGACGCTGTGATCGTGTATGTTTAGCAAGTATATTACTATGGCGAATATAGTTATGCCAATTATGGCGAAGACCGTTGAAGCCATTAGCAGAAAATGTAGCTAATAGCGTTGGTGTTGTATAGCTTTGATTCTCCTCTAATGTAATTTCATCAGATATAAGCTTTTCTCCCCACTGTATAGATTTATCATTATTATCTAATCTTTTTAGGATGTATGTGTGATTGCCACTCCATGCAAGACTAAAAGCATAACATTTACCTTGATTGTTATTAGTGCCTATTTGTTGTAGGCGCAGCATGGAAGGGTTATCATTAGAAGTTCTGCCTTTGATGTTTTCAGCTATATAGCTAGGCTGATTCCATTGGCTAGTGGACTCTTGTCCTTCTTGAATCCATCTACCATGGTACTGAGTCATTTCTTCAATATCTTGTGATGGTATGATTAGCGTGTTTAGTAGTTTATTAACGATGATTTTTTCGTTAGAAAGATTTATTAGTTTTATATTTTTATACAGGATATCGTTACTATCTAAATTTAGGGATATTTTAGCTTCAAGCATTGCACCCTGGTCTTTTAGTGTAAAAAGCACACTACTTTTTTCTTGTTGGATATTTGTAACTTTAAACTTTGGTGACCAGCTTGTATTAGAAGTTAGCTCAATAGCATTTAGACTAAAGTCTCCTTCAGCAATAGTTGGCAATAGCGAGCCTAAGCTAGGCTCATCTAGCATTGCTTGAGGAATGGCTGTTTTTTGATTATCTAGTTGCTTAATTTCATTTTGAGAAAGATCTATTAGCTTATCCCAATATATACATCTGGGTAAATCTTTATCAGAGAGTATGATTATAAAACAAGAATTTTTACCTTTAAGATTTATAAACTTCATTTAATTTTCCTCAACTTTTCTTATCATATTTAAAAAAGCTATTACAATCATAATAGTTGCAAATGGGTATAGTAGGGCATGCAATCCTAAGTCAATAAGCTCTCCTAATAGAGGCATAAGAATAAATTGTGAAGCTGAAATAAAAAGGTTTAGTAATCCTTGGTATTCACCTAGTCGACCTTCTGGAGCTACTTCTGCAAGATATGTATATAGTGCTATTTGTGCAGCTAAGTATCCTATTCCTGCAGCGCCCATAAAGAAGTATAGTTTAGTAGAGCTATCAACAAAGTTTCCAGCTATGACAATAATGGTAAATACACCTAAAGCTGAGATGAGAACTTTTTTGCGGTTAAACCAGTCATTAAGTCTGCTTGCAAATATTCCATAAAAGATACTTACAAAAGCAAAAATGGTCATAGCAGTGGCAATATTTTCTTTATCAAGACCAAGTGTGTTAGAGAAATATGGAGTAAGCATTGGTACTATACAAGCATAAGTGGCGTAAAACGCAGTTGCAGTTATAAATAGTTGTAATACTTTAGGGTATTTATGAAAGTCAAATTTAAAGCCTTTTCTTTCTAGCTTTGTTTCAGATATTCTTTCAGGCCTTTCTTTGAGTAGCCATGGTAAAATGCTAAAAGCTGGTATTATTAGCATTAGAGCTATTATGATGCATGTCCAAAATACACCAAAGTTTAAAAATACCCAAGCACTTATAAATGATATAGCAGTCGCACCAATTTGAGCAGTGGTTCTTGCTAGGGTATTTGCAAGTCCTATTTGATCAGGGTCTACAGCCTCCATAACCATTGTGTAGTATACACCTTGAAAGAAATTTAGCGAAGCATATACTAAGAATGCAACTATAAATAGTGTGAAGAAATTTGGTACTAAAGATAACAATATGGCAAATATAGCTGTAAATATAACTCCACCTAAGAGCCATGGAGTTCTTTTACCATATTTTGGATTATAAGGCATTCTATCACTTAATACTCCAGATATCACTTGCATAAAAATGCCAGTAAAAGCTCCTAGTGAAAGTATACACATAACTAGAAAGCTAGACTTAGTGTGCTGGTAAGCTATCCATGGTACAACAGTTCCACTTAGTGCCCAAAATACGCCAATACCAAAATCAGGAATAGATATTAGAAATGGATTCCAACGACGAATATTATATTTCATTATGATTTACCTTTGATTTAATAATATTTGCTGTATAAGCTAGAGAAGTCTAAGTACTGTATTATCTGAGTATCATAAGGTTTAAGTTTTAATCCTAAATAATCAACTTCGGAACTATTATGATTTAGAATAATAGCAATTTTTGAATTATCATCACCTTTTATAATAACTTCAACGTCATTTGGAGATTTGTAGGTATTGATACTATGTTCTTGAGCTACCTCTAGTGCTAAACCATCCCAAAAATATTTATCATCAATACCTGTGCCAATATAGTAAATTGATCCTTCGCCAAGATTATTTCTTACAGCTGCACTGTAGTTTTTAAACTCATCAGCATAGTTACATAATGATTGACTAGATCCTTTAATCGTGAGCATGTCGCGCCATACAGTAGCAGTTAGTTCTTTGCCTTGATAGTTGATTTTACAGTTTGTCTCAATTGGTAGAGGCTCAAAATAGTCCGCTTTTACATTAGCAAGCTCATGAATAGGATTATCAACACCAAAACGAATCTCATTATGAGACTCTTTAAGTCCTGCTCTAAATGTTGCTATAACAGTACCACCATTCTCAATAAAAGCTTTGATCCTAGTGATATTTTTATCTGTGATTAGCATAGATACAGGAAGTAGTAAGATTGAGTATTTACTAAAATCATGGCGAATGTCCAGTACGTCAACACTTATATTGTTATCAAAAAACGGTTTGTAGAGCCTAGCGTGTTCATGCTGAATATCAAAAGCTGTTGATTGTTGTTGAATCCGCCAGCTATAAATATTATCCATTGAATATAACAGAGCTACTTTTGATTGTGTTGGAGCTTGTATCGCTTGTTTATTTTGTTTGGCTAGTTTAATAATATCTAACATCTCGTCATAGCGATGATTATATTTATTATCATGATCTAAAACACCATAGCAAAATTGTTCAGCTCCTTTTGTTGCTGTGCGCCATCTAAAGTAAATTAGATTATCACATCCTCTGGCCATTGCTTGAAAAGACCATAGTTTAGCATGGCCTGCTCGAGGTACAAATCCCATTATATTGTGAGCTTGAGCTCCTATAAGCTGCTCAGTAATCCAATAGTTTTCTCTTTTAAAACCTCGAGTTTGATCTAGTTTCATTGCTGTTTTATAGGCATCTATTGGAACTTGTTGGCCACCCCAAACAGGATAGTTATTTAGTGCTACAAGATCTATTTGCTCAGCTAAATCTGTATGATCTTGAGCTTTAGAGAAATAATCTCCAGTAAAGTTATGTAGAGTTTGTTGGTTTGGAGCTATATCTTTTATAATCTTAGCTTGTCTTGCCAAAAAATTAGTAGTTGTTTGAGCTCTAAAGCGATTAAAGTACAGAATCATGCCTGGGTTTGGTGCAGGAATAGTTGGGCGAGGTATATTTACTTCATTAAAATCATTATATGTTTGTGACCAGAAAACTGAACCAATAGCGTTATTAAATAAGTTAATATCATTGTTAAACTGTTGCTTTAGATAGTCTCTAAACTCTAGTTCACATTGATCACAATAGCACATATCACTAGTTTCATGACCTAGTTCATTGTCTATATGCCAAAGTAGTAAGGCAGGGTGTTTATGATATGCTTCTACCATTTTCTTGGTAATACGTTCAGCATATTTATTATACGTAGGAGAATTTAAGCAAGCTTGCCTTCTGCCACCAAAATGTCTTTGTAAACCATTTTCATCTACTGAGAATATCTTTGGATCTTTTTTATATAACCACGCAGGAGCTGTTGCTGTTGGTGTGCCAAGCATTACTTTTAGATTTAGATTATGTGCTTTATCTAATATTGTTTTAAAAAAGCTAAAATCAAACTGACCTTCTTGGGGTTCCATTAGGTGCCAAGCAAATTCTGCAATTCTAATACAATTAAGCTCTGAATTTGCAATACGTTGAAGATCTTCATCAATCAAGGAATAATCCCATTGCTCTGGGTAGTAGTCGACACCAAAATACATAATAGTTAAATAAACGTGAAATAAATATTAAATTCATTATATGGTTAGTTTGCTTAATCATCAATGGAAAATTTGCAGCACATTTCTGATTCTCTTAAGAGGTCCTATTTGGCTTAATAATAGTACAATCTAATTTTAAAACTTAATGTTTAAATGGTTTATAAATCGCAATGAAACTATGTTGTTAAACATTATTTTTAGGAGTAGTATTGTGATCATTAATTAGAAAAAAATAATTAATGAGACTATGAAAAATTATAAGATAGCAATTTTACTAAGCTATATAAGTATAGCTAGTGCGTCATCTGTTATTATAAATCCAGCCTTACCAGAAATAGCTAAAGAATTTAGGCTATCAAATGGTTCAGTTGAGTGGTTGGTTAGTATTTTTCTTATAGGATATGTTATTGGACAAATAATATATGGTCCAATAGCAAAAAATATGGAGATGCTAAGACACTTAGGATAGGTATGATCATAAATGTTATAGGTCTTATTGTTTGCCTATTAGGATCATCGTCTATGTTTATGTTACTTATGGGTAGATTTATAACAGCCATAGGTTCATCAGCGGGGTTGGTATGTACTTTTATTATATTAAATAACTCAGTTGCTCCACATAGGGCAAAAGTAGCATTATCTTATGCAACATTATCTTTTGCGATATCTATAACGTTATCAACACTAATAGGTGGAATAATTACTAGTTATACTTACTGGAGTTATACTTTTTATGTGTTATTGCTACACGCACTAATAATGTTTGGAGCGAGTTTCCTTTATGAGAATAAAAAAGATTTTGACTTTAAGTTAAAAGTATCATCTATTGCTAATGGGTATAAGCAGGCTTTTAGTAGTTTTAAATTAATAGCATTTGCATTAACACTTGGAGTAATGACTGTTTTTAGTTATTGTTACTCTACTGCAGGACCATTTATTGCACACTCAATGTTTAATTTTGGAGCTTCTCAGTATAGTATATGGAATTCTATGACAATTGTAGGAATTATATTAGGATCTGTAATAGTCTCTAAAATAATAAATATCTATGATAGTCGTAAGATACTTGTGGTGGCTTTGATATGTCTTATCCTTTTGATCGCAGTTTTGGCTTTAATGAAAATTTCAAATGAAATTACACCTGCTGGATTGTTTATATTAGCAACATTGATGTATTTTGTATGTAATTTTATATATCCCGCAGCATCATATCTTGCATCAACAGCTATTGAATGTAAGTCAAATGCATCTACAGGAATGAATTTTATAAATATGTTAGTTGCTCTTATAGGGGTATCTGTAATGGGCTATATTCCATTTGAATATATTTGGAAATTTATGCTGGTATCTGTAATACCGCCTATCGTATGTTTAGGTTTAGTTATTTATATCATCCGTAGAGGGGAATAGCTTTAATTAGTGCTGTGAGTATTTTTGTTTTATACAAAAGTCTTGCTTTATATGATTTATTTTTACTTTAATACTTAATTAAACTTAGATTCATTTTAGAGTTTTATCTTTGATATTATGATTTTTTATAAAGGATTTGTATTAGCTAATATATCAGGTTTGATATATTGCAAGTATTAGCTTATTATTTTTATTAGAATGTAATGAGTTTATAAATATGAGCAAACTGTACTTTAGCGAGAATAGACAAGCAACATGGTTAGAGTTGTTCTTTGATCTTGTGTTTGTCGCGGTTATAGGTGTTATATCACATTCTCTATCTCATACTGAGCACAACCATATATCGATAGAAAGTCTTTTTTCCTTTTTTCTTGTATTTGTTCCATTATGGTGGGTTTGGGCATCATATACTCTATATTTAAATAGATATGATCAAATGAGTCATTACCAAAAATATATTACTCTAGGGTTAATGGGGTTAATAATAGCTCAGATGTATTTTACTAAAGATGCGCTTAATAGTTATTTTGTATATTTTTTGATTTTTTATACTCTTATGAGGTTACTAATATCTCTTGCATATATTTTTTCTGCGTGCTGTTTTGAGTTTAAAAAGAGATATGCTTTAAAAATGTCAAGGATTATACTTTTTGGGGCATTTATTAGTGGCTTATCTCTTTTTGTTGATGGACATCTTAGAATACTAATTTTATATTTAGGGATTATTGTAGATATAGTATTACAGGTTAGGTTAAAAGAAGAAATTAGTAAGTTTTCTGTTCATATTAAGCATCTCACAGAGAGAGTAGGATTATTAGCTTTAATTATATTGGGAGAATCAATTATAACTATTGTTAACTCTTTTGCTTCAATAAAGCAGTTTAACATCTTAGATATTGTAGATGCTGTAGTTGGCTTTATATTAATTGCACAAATTTGGTGGATTTTTTTTGGATCTTTACATCGTTTAGAGAAAGCAAAGAATCTCAAAACTGGTTATGTTCTAATACTGTCTCATTTGCCTTTTTATATCGGACTTATCTTTTTAGCATCATTAATTCATTATTCTATTATAGATGATTTGAATCAAAGAACATTTGCTTTAATGGCAATTACAGGTATGGCACTATTCTATATTGGTAAACAAATACCTTATTTAGTTGCATTTCCTCCATATAGGTGGGGTATTGTTTTTAATAGTATAGTTTCTATATCGATTACAGCAATTGCATCTTTTTGCCCTAAGATAGAATATTCATTAATTATTATGTCTTTAGGATTATTTGTATATATTCAATTAAATGTTTGTTGGCTTATACCAACTTTTGATATTGATGAATATTTAACAAAATAGGAAGGTAAATTTCATTTTAAATTAGCTCTTTATTATGTAATTTTGCTTTAAAATAAAAGTTGAATCATTTTATTTTTAGAGGTTTTGTGAACTGTGGCTTTGATGTTTTAAAAAAAGTTTTTTTATTGATATACTAGGTATTATTTTTTAGGAAAATTGTAAATGAAAAAAAACTTTGTATCATTGTTGCTGTTGTGCTCATTAACCTTATCTTTAAATAGTTGTTTTTGGTTAGCTGTTGGAGGTGTGGCAGCTGCTGGAGGTGCTGCTGGAGCATATATGGTTGATAAGAAATAGAAAATCTTACTTTATTAAGATTTTGTTTCATCTATGACATCAGTATCTTTAGGTGCCTTAAAGTTGAAAATTGAGTTTTTAAGCGAAACATTATCTTTTACATCAGAGAAGTTAATCTGAGTAAATTGGTTTAATGAAGTAGAAATTTCTAGAGATTTTAATTTATTGTCATTATCAAACTTAATTACAATACTATTTATCATTTCATCATTTTTAGGCTTAAGAATATAATTATTGCTACTTTTTTCTTTTACAGTAAACAGTTTATCAATATTATCTGTATTTTTTGATAAAAGTATAAGATAAGGGTACTGAGCAATATTATTTGATACTTTTTTAATTATAAGCTGTTCAAGGTCGCCATCGTAGATCCAAAGCTTCTTACCATTAGATATAATCTTTTGGTTATTTGGTGATGTTATAACCCATCTAAAGAACTGCGGTTTTTTAAGACTCATTTTTCCTTGAGTACTCATGTCATTTTGGCTATTTATAAGCCTTTGATTAAAGTTAGCAGTCATCGAGTTTATGCTTTTAATCTTTTTTACTAAATCTCCCGCAGCATCGGCAAAACAGATATTTACTCCAATAAAAATAGTTATTAGTAGAATAGTTAATTTCTTCATTTAAGATTCTCTCTTTACTAGCACATCACGCATGCCATTTTGATTCATTTCTGAGACTATACCATTTTCTTCCATTTCTTCCATTAACCTAGCAGAACGGTTATAGCCAATTTTTAGTTTGCGCTGAACAGCAGAGATTGATGCCTTTTGTGTTTTAATAACTATTTCAACAGCATCATTATATAGTGGATCTTCACTGTTACCTTCTCCACCAGCTGAGCCACTCTCAGCCTCTTCAGTAGATTCTAAGATATCTTGAACATATTCTGGTTGGCCATATTCTTTCCATGATTCAACAACTCTATGGACTTCATTATCATCCACAAAAGCTCCATGGATACGCATAGGAGCCCCAAATCCAGGTTTTAGATATAGCATATCACCTTGACCAAGTAGTTGTTCAGCACCTTGTTGATCTAGTATTGTTCTAGAGTCTATTCTAGATGATACCTGAAAAGACATTCTAGTAGGAATATTAGCTTTTATTAGTCCAGTTACAACATCTACTGAAGGTCTTTGTGTTGCAAGTATGATATGAATCCCAGCTGCACGAGCTTTTTGAGCAAGTCTTGCAATAAGCTCTTCAACTTTTTTACCAACTACCATAATCATGTCAGCAAATTCATCTGCAACTACTACAATATAAGGCATTTTTGTAAGAGTAGGAGCCTCATGAGCACGCTCTGGATTCATTTTGATAAACATTGTGTCTTTTAAAGGTTTACCAGCCTTTTCAGCTTGCTCAATTTTATCATTTAATAGTGCAATATTTCTAACACCAGCTGCTGACATAAGCGCATAACGTCTTTCCATCTCTTTAACACACCAGCGTAAAGAATTAGCAGCTTCAGTCATATCTGTAACAACCGGAGTTAAAAGATGAGGAATACCATCATAAATAGATAGTTCAAGCATCTTAGGATCAATCATGATAAATTTTAGCTCATCAGGCGTACACTTATAAAGCATACTAATAATCATAGAGTTGACGCCAACAGATTTACCAGATCCTGTCGTTCCAGCTACTAAAAGGTGAGGCATTTTAGCAAGCTCAGCAAATGTAGGTTTTCCGGAAATATCAACACCAATTCCCATTAAGGTTGGAGCTCTTGATTTCAAAAACTCTTGAGCAGCTAGTACTTCCTTTATACGTACCATTTGTCTTGTTGGGTTTGGTAGTTCCAATCCTACATAAGGTTTACCAGGAATCACTTCAACAACTCTAACTGCAGTTGTAGAAAGAGCCCTTGCTAAGTCTTGAGCTATATTTGTAAGTTTACTAACTTTTGTACCTCTAGCTAAATCTATCTCATATCTAGTAATAACTGGACCAGGATATGCAGCTACTACTTTAGCATTTATATTAAAGTCATTTAGAGTTTGCTCAAGTAGTGATGATGTTTCATTAAGCTGTTCTTGAGATACTGCAATTTTTTTTGCTTCAGGTTCGATAAGAAGATCAATAGATGGTAAACAGTCTTTATTTAAATTATTTGTTTTAGGAGGTAGAGGTTTTGATTCATTAATAGCTTTTATTGGACTATTATTTTTTTTTGACTCAGATTCAGTAAATGATAACTCATCTTGATTAGGTTTATTGTTAAAATCTTTAAAAGATAGTTCACTATTATTCTTATTGTTTTTTAGAACTTCTTTAAATACATCTTCACTAGGAGCTTCTTTTTTTTCGTCCTTAATAGGTATTGAAGTTGAAGTTTTATCTTGAGCTAATGCAGATGTATTAGGTTTATCATTAAAGTCATCAAAATCATTAAAGCTAGTTATATCTTTTTTATCATTATCTTTAGGCTTTGTTACATAACTAACAGATTTACCAAATGTTGCGAAGATTTTTTTGATTAAATGTAGCCATGTAGTACCAGAATAAAGTGTTAAACCAATAAATAGTGATACTAGTAGCGCAAATGATCCCCCAACCGAACCAAAGTATTTGATGAACATTTTTGCCGTCTCATAACCAAAGATTCCGCCAGAACGCTGAGGCATCCAATAATTAGCAAAACCAAAGTATAATTCAGCTAGACCACAACATGATAGTATAAAAAATATAATACCTACTGTTTTAACTGTAAACATTAAGTAGCTAAGGCTTTGTTCTTTATTTTTTATTAGTAGTATTCTAATAAAATCAATGAGAATAAAAGGTAATACGAAGCCAACTACTCCAAATATTGCAAGTATAAAGCTTGCGATATAAGCTCCTACGGGGCCTGCATAATTTTTAATTGTAGTCTCTGAAGAGATGCTACTCCAGCCTGGATCATTTATATTAAAGCTAAATAATGCTATAAAAAGATATATTACAACTGCTGCTAGAATGACAACTAATGTTATCTTTAATCTACCAATAGCATGAGTTTTGTTTGTGTTATTATCTGCCATACTAATCTATAAATAAAATATTAAACTTAATCATAAAACCAATTCACAATTCTAACAAAAAAAAGTTTAAAAATGTTAAACTAAAGTACTAATTTGTCGAGTATAAGTGTAATTAAGGATAAGTTTTGGCAAAATTTCATATAATAGTGGGCTTAATTGTCTGTTTTTTTGCTTGGGTGTTTTTTCTCATATTCCCACATTTGGATTTAACATTAGCAGGTGATTTTTATAGTTCTACAAGTGGCTTTGCAGCTAGTCCAAGTCATGGTTTTTTTGGTTTTTTACATACTTTTGCTATGAGGTTCCCAGTTGTATTCTCTATAGTGGTTATTTTATTTTTACTTGGATCTCTATTTATTAAAGCCTTTAGAATTAAAAATAGAAAGGCTATATTTTTTATAGCTGTGTGTTTATGGGTAGGTCCTGGTTTGGTAGTAAATGCTGTATTTAAAAACCATTGGGGTAGGCCTAGACCATATATGGTGCAACAGTTTAATGGAGATAAAGTTTTCCAACAGCCATTTGTTATATCTAATCAATGTACTACTAATTGTTCTTTCCCATGTGGTGATGCATCTATGGGGTTTTGGCTTTTTGCTTTCATGCCTTTAGCAGCAACACGTAAGAAAAAAGCTTTAGCCTTTACAGTAGCGATATTAGCAGGTGGAGGTTTAGGTTTAATGAGAATGGCTCAGGGAGGACATTTTTTCAGTGATGTGATTTTCTGTGGAATATTTGTTTATATCTGTACCTGGATTGTGTACTGGATAATGTATGAGCGAAGTAAAAAGCCTTCTAAAAAAATAGAAAGTCATTCAGGGTAGATGCTCAGAATTTTTTAATAATCAAAATTATATCTTTCTTTATCAAGCCACTTACATAATAGTCTTTGTCAAATGCTAAATAGAGTTTGACAGAATTTGAACTTCTATGATAGGCTCAAAACCAGTAAGTCTTCTTACTCAAATAATTTAAGGAAGAGGCGCATAGTCTATAATGCTAATCTGAAAGCCATAACGCTTAGAGATGATTAGATTTTTTAGAGATTATGCCGAAAGGATATAGAGGTTATGAGCTATATTCTTGGGTCTGATACTGAAAGGTAGCAGAACTGTCACGTTGAACTTAAACGTGGGGCGCTTCGGTCTAAGCATTAATTTTGCAAAGTCTAAGCTCCTCGCATTTGCTAAAGAATGGGAAAATAAATGACTATACAAATTAGTGATCGTGTAACAAATATTAAGCCTTCAGCAACTGTATTAATGACATCTAAGATTCAAGAACTTATTGAAAGAGGAGAAAAAGTTCTGTCCCTAAATGTAGGAGAATCAGGGTTTAACACGCCAGATGTTGTAAAAGAAACGGGTATAAAAGCAATTGAGAATAATTATACTAGGTATACAACGGTTGATGGTTATAAAGATTTAAGACAAGCGATAATAAACTGTTACCATAGTGATTATGGAGTTACTTATGAGCTTGATGAGGTTTGTGTTACAACTGGAGCCAAACATAGCCTTCATAATATATTTAATTGTATTATTAATGATGGTGATGAGATTATTTATATGGCTCCATATTGGGCTTCTTATCCAGATATGATTAAATTATCTGGAGGAGTACCTGTTGTCTTGGAGACAAATATTGAAAATGGTTTTGAGCCGGGTATTGAGAAACTTGAAAGCCTAATAAGTGCAAGAACTAAAGCTATTTTAATAAATATTCCTAATAATCCTTCAGGAGCTATTTACTCAGAGGCTACAATGACATCTTTAGCCGAACTAATGAAAAAGTATCCTAATATTGTATTAATTAGTGATGAAATATATGATCAGATTTATTGGAACAGGGCTCCTATTACTGTTACAAAAATCTCTCCTGAACTTAAAGATCGTGTTATAGTAGCTAGTGGAGTCTCTAAGAATTATGCGATGACAGGATGGAGAGTTGGACATGTTTTGGCTCCTTCAGCTTTTATAAATGCTATTAAAAAATTTCAGTCACAATCTTTATCGTGTGCGTGTTCAATTTCACAAATTGCAGCTATAGAGGCACTAAAGTTAGAAAGAGCTGATATTGAGTATATGAATCAGGAATATTATAAAAGTGTATCCTTTGTTTTTAATACTTTAAAAGATATTTCAGGTGTTAAAGCTTTTATGCCCAAAGGGGGATTTTACATATTTTTAGATATAAGCGAAGTTTTAGAGAGGATGCAAATCACAGATGAAGATTTTTGTATAAAGCTTCTAGAAGAAACTTTTGTTGGTGTTATTCATGGCAGTGCTTTTGGTTTAGCTGGACATATTAGGATTAGTGCTGCAGCTGAAAAAACTGTTTTAGAAGAGGCAGTTAAACGATTAAGGAATTTTATATTATCTAATGTTTCTTGAATACAGATTATGTCCATTAGTTATATTTAAAGCTCTAGCGTGAAAATCTTCTTTAGTTTGATTATCTGTAAAAATATATCCTTCATTTTTAGCTATAGATTCAAATAAGTTTTCAGCAGCTTTTATAGCTTCTAATCCTTGTTCAGTAAGATCGCCTATCTGTTTATAAAAGTTATATGATTTTTCACTTATATATAGGTCATGGTTTTTTAGATGTCGGCCTGAGTTGCATAGATTCGACTTTATAAAAAAAGGAACGTATAAGTGTAGATTTATATTATCAATATTATTATCTTTTAAATCCATTAAAACAGCTTCTGTTAGTGCTGTTATAGCATGCTTACTTGATTGATACGCACTAAGATGGCTTTCTGTTAATAGGCCAAGGTGTGATGATACATTCACAATATGCATAATATTTTTATTATTTTTATAATATAATAGAAAACTACGGAGAACATAGTATGTGCCATAAAAGTTAACATCAAGAGTCCACTTAAACTGCTCAACTGGAGTTTCCCATATAGGGCCAAAAGGTCCTGATACTCCAGCACAATTTATTAAAAAATCTATATCTTGAACTCTATCCTTCAAATGTTTAAATATATCATCAACTTTACGTTCATTTGAAATATCAACTTTAAAACAAATAATTTTTTTTTCAGGATATTTTTTTACTAGTTCTGAAATAGCTAGTTCATCACTATCAAGTAAAATAATTTGATCAACACCATTACTTATGCAAAAGTTTACTATTCCTAGCCCTATTCCTGAGGCACCTCCAGTTATGAGCACTGTCTTATTAGATATATTCATTATAATAGCTTTTAATTAAATTATACTTATGTTCAATACTAGCATAGCATTTCTCTCTAATAGATATGGTATATAGCAAATTTAGTCGTCTTTTTGCTCTGTACACGATGAAAAAGATTGAAAAAGCTGACTAAAGCCTTATATATTCATTATTTATGAGACATGAAAAAGCACTTTAATCAGCTAAGAGAAAGTTATTTACTTGGCACAAGTCAAGAATAGACTGTTTAAGTAACCTATTAATAGGTTTAATATCATCACAAACAGTTAATTTGTCAAAGATATCAAGATGTTTTAAGAACAATAATCAAATATCTTCAAATTATAGAAGATCTCAAGGTTTTTTCAAAGATGTAGAGTTTGATTTTGATGCTATAGCAGAGTTTGGTATTAATCATTTATTATCAAGAAAAGATAAATTATACCTGGTAATAGATAGGACAAACTGGCAACTTGGTAAAACAAACATAAATATTTTAATGTTATCAGCAGTATACGAAGGTATAGCAATACCCTTATACTATGATCTATTAGATCATAGAGGCAATTCTGACTCTCAGTTTAGAATAAGTTTAGTTAAACGATTCATCTCAAAGTTTGGTAAAGAACGTATAGCATATATCTTGGGAGACAGAGAATTTATAAGAGAAAATTGGTTAGGTTGGCTAGATTCACAAAACATTAGGTGAGTATAAATATGCCAAAATAAAATAAAAAGTATGGAAGATTACAAAATACTTACTTCAGGTATGGATTAGATATGTTAATTAACTCTATCAATAAGCTAGACTTCTCAACAAGAGATTTTTCTCTATGCTTAAAAATCCCAAACAAAACAACTAAACTGCTTAATTTATGAAAAAATCATCGTGCACAGAGTATTATCATATTAAATTTACTAAAATGCTAAATAGAGTTTGACAGGTTTTTATTTACTATGTTAGACTCAGAACCAGTAAGTTTTCTTACTAACGTAATTTAAAGAAGAGGTGCATAGTCTATAATGCTAATCTGAAAGCCATAACGCTTAGAGATGATTAGATTTTTTAGAGATTATGCCGAAAGGATATGGAAGTTATGAGCTATATTCTTGGGTCTGATACTGAAAGGTAGCAGAACTGTCACGTTGAACTTAAACGTGGGGCGCTTCGGTCTAAGCATTAATTTTGCAAAGTCTTTAGTTTCCCCATTTAGTGAAAACATGGAGAGCTTTGTGAAAGATCAAATAAGTGTTGCAAAATTCGGTGGTACAAGTGTTGCCAATATTGAGTCAATAAGAAAATGTATTGAAATTGTAAAAAATACATCTCAAGTTAAAGTAGTTGTTGTAAGTGCTCAGTCAGGAGTTACTAATCTTTTAGTAAGACTTGCGACAAATTGTAATAGTGAGAACTCTATACAAGAAACAGTTAGCAAAATACAAGAGATTATTCATCCAATACTAGAGAGTATTGAAAATCCTCAAACTTCAATAAGAATAAAAGAAGTTATTAAAGATTTAGAATCTCTTACTAAATTATCTCTACGCTTAAAAACTCCTCAGTTATCAGATGAAATATTGTCATTTGGAGAGATGATATCCGCAACAATAGTAACTGAGCTTTTAGTGCAATCAGGCATTAATGCTAAGCATGTAAGAGCAACAGAGTTTATTAAAACTGATAATCATTATGGCCAGGCAAAGCCTATTACTAAAAATATTCGCTTAAATGTACAGCAAAAATTAGTGCCGTTAATTCAAGAGAATATTATCGTAACAGAAGGTTTTATTGGTCAAGGATCTCAAGGTTTAACAACTACTCTTGGTCGTGGTGGAAGTGATTATTCAGCTGCTTTAATTGCCGAGGCTATAGATGCACAGGATTTACTGATTTGGACAGATGTGCCAGGTATATATCAAGCTGACCCTAGAGCAATACCAGGTGCAGTATCAATACAGAAAATGT
This sequence comes from Francisella sp. 19X1-34, assembly GCF_041102755.1. NCBI lineage: Bacteria > Pseudomonadati > Pseudomonadota > Gammaproteobacteria > Thiotrichales > Francisellaceae > Francisella > Francisella sp. 19X1-34. Next base: position 38,747 of record NZ_JBGCTX010000004.1, on the reverse strand, counting down.
CCTATAATGAAGCTGCTGAGTTAGCGACTTTTGGAGCAAAAGTTTTACATCCTAGTACGCTATGGCCTGCTATTAGAAGTAATATAAATGTATTTATAGGCTCAACATTTAATCCAGATAATCCTGGGACATGGATTACAAAAAAAATAGACCAAGAACTTCCTGTTGTTCGAGCTGTTGCTGAGCGTAAAAACCAAGTGCTATTAACGATAAAAAGCTATGATATGGTCCATACTCAAGGTTTTTTAGCTAAAGTTTTCCAAGTTTTAGCAAATCATAAAGTAAGTGTAGATTTAGTAACTACTAGTGAAGTAAGTCTTGCTTTAACTTTAGATCCGATTGGTAGTCAATCTATAGGGGGTACTATACTTACGTCAAGTTTATTGGAAGATTTACATGAAGTTGGTGATGTTGAATTAAAGATTGATGAAAATCTATCTTTAGTTGCGATAGTTGGTAACAATATTCATCGGACTAAAAATATTAGTTCAAGATTATTTTCTGAGTTGTCTGATCACAATATACGTTTACTTAGTCATGGAGCTAGTGGGCATAATATGTGTTTACTTGTTGATCAAAATGAATCATCTCAAGTTATACAAAAAATTTATAACCGATTTTTTGAAAAAGGAGGGGTGGCATGAAAATTGTAGTTGTAGGGAAAGGTAATACAGGTCAGGCTGTTCTAGATTTGCTAGGTAGTCAAAATATATACGAGGTTTTCGACTCAAATAATATTGTTACAGTTGAGAAGCTTAATAATGCTGATGCTGTTATTGTATTTGTTTCAGCTAAAGTGTTGCAAGAGATATTGCCAGTTTTATTAGAGACAAAAACTCCAATTATCTGTGGTGCAACAGGTTTTGATTATACGCAAAGTATGATTGAACAAATTATTGTAAATAAAAATATGTGGATTATTGCTAATAACTTTAGCTTATCCATGGTTTTTATTAAAGAGGCTTTAAATTCACTAGGTAAGATTCAGTACTTAATTCCACAATTAGAATACACAATAAAAGAAACTCATCATACAAGAAAGTTAGATGCTCCAAGTGGTACAGCAATATCTTGGAAGAATTGGCTTGATGTTGATAGTTGCAAGATATCTTCAGAGCGTTTAGGTGACATCAAAGGGATTCATAAAGCAGAACTTAGTTATGAGTATGAAACTATTGAGCTAAAACATACTGCTCATGATAGAAAACTTTTTGCTCAAGGAGCTATCTGGGCAGCTAAATATGCTGTAAATAACTCTAATTTATATGGTTTTTATCAATTTGAAGAGCTTGTTGCTAAGGAGTATGCAAATGAATATTAATAACGATCTTTATACAGCAATAGTAACACCAATGTTTGATAATGGTGAGATAGATTATGATAGTTTTGAAAAAATATTAAGATACCAGGCAGAATCTGGCTGTGGGATATTGATTTTAGGTAGTACTGGAGAGGCATTAGCTTTAAGCTTTGAAGAGCAGAGCGAAGTGGTTAGATTTACATGTTCATTAGAGCTAAACACTCCGATAATGGTTGGTGTTGGAGGATCTAGACTTGATCAACAGCTTAAATGGATAGAGTTTTGTAACTCTCAGAATATTGATTGTTTTTTATTAGTAACACCACTTTATGCGAAACCTGGAACAGTTGGACAAACTAATTGGTTTAGAAGCCTACTCGATGGAGCACAAAGACCATGTGTTTTATATAATGTTCCATCTAGAACGGGTGTAAATTTAAGTTATGAAGCACTAGAGGTTATAAAAGATCATAAAAATGCATGGGCAATCAAAGAAGCTTCTGGTGATTGTGAGCGTTTTGCTAAATATGCTCAAATTGCACCAAATTTAAGAATGTATAGTGGAGAAGATGGAATATTTCCTGAGTTATCAAGCTATGGGGCTGTAGGATTAATATCTGTGATATCAAATATTTGGCCTGTGCAAGTTAAAAGCTATGTTAAAGAGAGTATAAATAGAACTATACAACTAAGTCATTGTCAAACTTGGAAGGATGCAACAAAGGCATGTTTTGAGGTTGCTAATCCAATACCAGTTAAAGTATGGCTTAAGCATAATGGTGTCATAAGATCGAATACTTTAAGAGCTCCTCTTGTAGCAGAAGAGTTGGCAGATATTACTAATCTAGAGAAAGCTAATAGTTTAGTTAAGCAAAGTTACACAAATTTATAGGATAGAAAAAGAATAGGAGAGTGGTTTTATGGGATGGCAAGAGACTTTAGATAGACTTCAGTCAGGACAAATAAGAGCTGCAGAGCAGTTAAATGATGGAAGCTGGCAAGTAAATGTTGAAGTTAAAAAAGCTATTTTAGAAGCTTTTAAAGCTGGCGTAAATATTGATTATGAAGGAGCTTATGAAGGTTTTGTTGATAAGCATAACTTAGCACCACGTAAGTTTAGTAAGTCAGAGGGCGTTAGAATGGTTCCTGGAGGTTCATCGGTTCGAGCAGGAGCGTATGTTGCACCATCTGTGATTATAATGCCACCATCATATATAAATACAGGGGCATATGTTGATGAGGGAACAATGGTCGATAGTAATGCATTGGTTGGTTCATGTGCTCAAGTAGGTGAAAATGTTCACCTATCAGCGGGAGTGCAGATTGGAGGTGTTCTTGAGCCAGTGGGTATGAATCCTGTAATAATTGAAGATGATGTGTTTGTTAGTGCAGGAGCTATTATTGTTGAGGGTGTGATAGTTGGTAAAAGATCTGTAATTGCACCATCTGTTTCTCTATCAAGAAGTGTTAGAGTTTATGATAGCGTTAATGAGAGAATGCTTGATAAAGGAGAAAAAATTCCTGAAGGTGCTATTGTTGTACCAGGATCACGACCAATAAACACAGCTTGGGCAAAAACTCATGGTTTACAGTCTTATTGTCCTGTAATTATCAAATACCGTAATGATAAAAGTGATAAAGCTTTAACTTTAGAAGAGGCGCTGCGCTAATGTTTTCTTTAGGATTACATCGAGATAAGCTACTTAACTTAGCAGAAGAAATAGATAACTCTTTCTTTTTCTATGATTTAGATGCATTAGAGAATAAATTAATAAATTTAAAAGAGCTACCAGTAAAGCTTTGGTATGCTGTTAAAGCTAATCCATTATCAAGCATAATTGATAGTGTAGCTAAACAGGATATATCTTTTGATGTTGCAAGTTGTGGTGAGTTAGACCAGGTTCTAAAGCAAGGAGTAGATCCTAAAAATATCTTAAATACAGGCCCAGCAAAATCATATAAGCAGATCTGTTATTTTATTGAAAAAGGTGTGCGAACTTTTGTACTTGAAAGTATTCAGCAGTACCAAGATCTATTAAAAGCAACTAAAAACTATAATGTTCAAGTTACATCATTATTACGTGTTCAGATCAATTGGGAAAATTCTGATGAGAAAAATGTTCTTGGTGGCGATAGCGTAACCCCTTTTGGCTTAGCACCTGAAGACTGGGTAAGTTTTTTTACAAGAAACTCTATAGAAAATGAGTATGTTGATGTAATAGGTTTACATTGTTTTCAGTGGGGAAATATTACAGATGTAGAAAAGCTTATGTATCTTTGGGGAGTTATTAGTGAAACTTTAGTTGAGTTAGCAAATCAAATTTCAATGGATCTAAAAGTTATAGATCTTGGTGGAGGTTTAGGTATACCATACTACAATCAAGCCAATGAGTTGAAAGTTGAGGATGTTGCGGTCGCTTTAAACAACTTGAAACTTAAATATCCACAAGTTGATTTTTGGTTGGAGCTAGGTCGCTATGCTGTAGGTGAATGTGGTGTATATATAACTCAGGTTATAGATAGAAAAAAAGTTTATGGTAAGGACTTACTAGTTTTAGAGGGGGGAAGCCAACATTTAGGACGTCCATTTATAACAAACCAAGCATTTCCTGTAACAAACATATCAAAAATTAATCAACAAGATCATATTGTTGTAGAGCTTCATGGTCCTTTATGTACAAGTATAGATCACTTAGGAAGTGTTCATTTACCTGAGATTACTGCTTCAGGCGACCATCTGGCATTTACTCAAGCAGGTGCGTATGGTTTTACAGAAAGTATGCCTTTTTTCTTATGTCATACTTTACCTGCTGAGATTATTTATAAAAAAGGTCAAGCTCAAGTAGTACGTCAAATCAAACAAGCATCACAATGGCTGGTTTAATCGATTTTTCTAGAGGAAATATGTTAAAAGTCTTAATGAGTACTGGATGGTTAATTGATTTATGTGTTATTAATGAGATAATAAATATTGTGTTCTATAAAAAAAGTTAAGACAAAACTCTTAATTTTTTTGTTATATGAGTTTTTTGAAATTATAAAATTGGAGAAGAAAGTTTAATGTCCCAAAAACTTAAGCGTAGTTTGCAGAGTCGCCACATGTCAATGATTGCATTAGGTGGTTGTATTGGTACTGGTTTATTCGTTGCATTAGGTGGTGCAATTGCCGATGCTGGACCTGGAGGAACAGTTCTAGCATACGTGATTATAGCCATAATGGTTTATTTTCTGATGGCGAGTTTGGGTGAAATGGCTGCGCATAGTCCAGTAACTGGTACATTTTGTGAGTATGCAACTAGATATGTCGACCCAGCATTAGGGTTTAGTACAGGATGGAGCTACTGGTTTAACTGGGCTATTACTGTTGCGACAGAGGTTATTGCTGCAGGTTTGATTATGCAGTATTGGTTTCCTGGGAGCTCTATACTTATGTGGAGTGGATTTTTCTTTGTCGTAGTTTTTTGTCTGAATGTGTTTTCAGTGCGAGTGTATGGTGAAGTGGAGTATTGGCTATCCTTTATAAAAGTCTCAACAGTTATTATATTTATAATTGTCGGATTTTTATCAATACTTGGTCTAATAGGCAATGATACAAGCGTAGGTTTTCAAAATTGGAGAATTGGTGATGCACCATTTCATAATGGTTGGTGGGGCTTTATCTCTGTATTTATGATTGCAGGATTCTCTTTTCAAGGTAGTGAGCTTATAGGTGTAACTGCTGGAGAAGCAAAAGATCCAAGCTCATCTATACCAAAGGCAATTAAGCAAACTTTTTGGCGTTTATTTATATTTTATATTTTAGCTGTTGTTATTATTAGTTTCTTGATTCCATATAATAATCCTTCTTTAATTAAAGCTGGAGCAAATAATGATGTCTCAATTAGTCCATTTACGATAGTGTTTCAAAATGTTGGCTTAAGTTCAGCAGCTACTATTATGAATGTGATAATACTTACTGCAATATTATCAGCATGTAATGCAAGTATGTATAGTGCTACAAGAGTCTTATGGCACCTAGGTAAAATTAAACAGGCCCCTAAAGTATTTGCTAGAGTTAATTCTAAAGGTACGCCAATGATAGCTTTGTTGGTTACTTGTGTAATTGGGAGTTCGTTCTTTTTTGTATCATTTGTTGGTAGCGGGCAGATATTTACATGGTTGGTGAATATCTCTAGTTTGGCTGGATTTATCGCATGGTTTACAATAGCCTTAAGTCATTATCGTTTTAGAAGGGCATACGTTAAACAAGGTAAGGATTTAAAAGATCTCCCATTTGTTGCAAAATTTTTCCCTTGGGCTCCTCTTATAGCCTTAGCTTTAGTAAGTATTGTGATAGTAGGTCAAGGTGTAAATATTCTTACAATGTCTGGTAGAAGTTGGACAAGTGTTATTATAGAATTCTTTTCTACATATATAGGCTTTTTTGCTTTTGTAGTGTTATACTTTGTGTATAAATTTACTAAGAAAACAAAGTTGATAAAACTAGAGGACTGTGACCTATCTGTTGAGTCATAGCTGGTAATTGTTATGAACACTTTTTTTATACAAGGTAAGGTTGGGCAAATTGAAGTAGCTCACGATAAGGTTAAAGATTCTAATTCACAAGTTGCAGCTGTAATCTGCCATCCACATCCTTTGTATCAAGGTAGCATGCATAATAAAGTTGTAACTACAATTTCTCGAGCTATGAAAACTCATTCTATTCAGTCATATAGGTTTAATTATCGCGGTGTTGGTGGCAGTCAGGGTGAGTATGGTGATGGTGAAGGTGAATTAGACGATTTGCTATCTGTGTGTGAATGGGTCTGTAATAACACAGATGTCAAAAAGATACTGCTATGCGGTTTTTCATTTGGAGGAGCTATAGCATATAAAGGCCTAAGTAAACTTGATAATACTATAGCACTAATTACTATTGCTCCAGCAGTCGATAGATTTGATCTTAGCAAATTTGATGAGCCAAATATACCTTGGTTCGTTATTCAAGGAATCGATGATGATACAGTCAACCCAATCTCTGTTTTTGATTTTACTCTAAAGAAAGTAAAATCAGATTTAACTTTAGTAAAAATGGATCAAGTGGGGCATTTTTTCCATGGCAAGTTGATACAACTAAAGAATGTAATAGAAGACTTTTTAACCCCCATAGTTAAGAAACTATAAAACAAAAAGGACCAGAGTAATGAATAGAAAAGTAGCTCTTGAAGCAGTTAGAGTAACAGAATTAGCGGCATTAGCATCTTGGAGCCAGATGGGTAGAGGAGATAAAATTGCTGCAGATCAAGCTGCTGTAGATGCGATGAGAAAATCTCTTAATGAAGTTGATATTGATGGAACTGTTGTTATAGGTGAAGGAGAGCTTGATGAGGCTCCTATGCTTTATATTGGTGAAAAGGTTGGTGCTGGTGGCTGTGAAGTTGATATTGCTTTAGATCCTCTTGAAGGAACAACTATTACATCAAAAGGTGGCGCAAATGCTCTTACTGTTTTAGCTATGGCAGATAAAGGAGGTTTCCTAAATGCTCCTGACGTTTATATGCAAAAGATTGCAGTCGGCGGAATTAAAGCACCTAAAGGAATAGTTGATTTAGATGATTCTGTAACAGAGAATTTAAAAAGGATTGCTAAGTTCAAAGGAGTTCATGTTTCAGCTTTAGTTGTATGTACTATGGATAGACCAAGACATGACTATATTGTTAAAGAGGCACGTGAGTGTGGAGCTAGAGTTATTCTAATAGATGATGGTGATGTTTCAGGTGTCATATCTACAGCTACTGAAGGTTCTGGTATTGATGTCTTTATTGGTACTGGAGGCGCTCCAGAAGGAGTTTTATCTGCTGCAGCATTAAAATGTTTAGGCGGTCAAATGCAGGCAAGACTTGTTTTTCATTCAGATGAAGAAGTTCAAAGGGCTCATCGCTTAGGCATTACAGATCTTGATAAAAAATATGATATTGATGAACTAGCTTCAGGAGATATTGTATTTGCTGCAACAGGTGTTACAGATGGTAATATGTTACAAGGAGTTAAGAGGGTTAAAAGCTCACTTAGAGGATCTTTTGCCGTAACGCATAGTGTAGTTATGCGTTCTAATACAAAAACAGTGCGTCATATTACAGCAGAACATAGTTTTAACTTTAAAGATGGTGTAGAGAAATTTATGTCCTAAATCCTGGATAAGTTTTTTAAGAAACTTTAGAGGTGTCATAAAAAATTATCAACATACTAAAAGGTCTGTATATTAAGATGTTTTGAACTCTAATTATATTTTTTATTAAAAGTAATTTTTTATTAAGTTAATTTTGCTAAAAAAGCAAATAATGCTAATAAACTAGGTTTAAAAACGAATTTTAAAATGGTAGATTGTTAGCAATTTAAAAAATTAATATGATATTATGCGAGTAGATATTCTTTGGATTACATTTGCGATCTATATAGCAATTGTTTTTGCAATTGGTTTGTATTCTTATTTTCAAACAAAAAAAGTCTCTGATTATATGCTTGGTGGACGCTCTTTGAGTGCTCCCATTGCAGCTTTAGGTGCAGGTGCATCTGATATGGGATCTTGGTTATTACTGGCTCTTCCAGGAGCATTTATGGCTTCTGGTTTTAATCAGATTTGGTTACCTTTAGGATTAAGTATAGGTGCTTTTATTAACTGGGGAGTTATCGCAAAAAGATTAAGAGTTTATACAGAGATTGCGAAAGACTCTATTACTATTCCTGCTTACTTTGAAAATAGATTTCATGATGATTCAGGAAAAATTAGATCAATAACAGCAATTGTATTAGTAATCTTTTTTACAGCTTATGTTGGAGCAGGCTTTGTTTCTGGAGGTGTTTTATTCGGATCAATGTTTGGTATCTCTTATCATAATGCTCTATTTCTTACTGCTATTATAATATTTGTTTATACTTGTGTAGGTGGCTTTTTAGCAATATCATGGATTGATTTTTTCCAAGGGTCATTAATGCTATTTGCATTACTATTAGTTCCAATTGTTGTTTATCTTGATTTTAATAGTTCTGGATCTACAAATATTTTGTCAAATATAGATATTAAAGGTTTTTATGATGTTACATCTGGTGTTCCATTAATAACTATTGTTTCATTACTAGCTTGGGGATTGGGATATTTTGGACAACCTCATATTATTGTGAGATTTATGGCGATAAAAGATCCAAATAAAACTTATAAAGCTATGGCTATATGTATGACTTGGATGATTGTAGCTCTTATTGGAGCTGCATGTACAGGTATATTAGGAGCAGCATATTATCATGGTGATAAAATAAATCCTGAATCTGTATTTTTAAAATTATCAGCGGCATTTTTCAATCCGTGGGTCGAAGGTATATTGTTAGCAGCAGTTCTTTCTGCTGTAATGAGTACAATCTCAGCTCAGTTGTTATCATTATCAAGTGCTTTTTCTGTAGATGTATATGCTAAGTTTATAAGAAAGAATGCTTCACATCGTGAGCAGCTAAATGTTAGCCGCTTAATTGTGCTTATAGTGACAATTGTTGCAATATGTATTTCTTTGAATCCTGATTCAACTATCTTAAGTTTAGTAGGGTATGCATGGGCTGGTCTAGGAAGTTCTTTTGGTGCGGTGGTTATATTTTCACTTTTCTGGTCGCGTATGAACAAGTTTGGAGCTATTGCAGGTGTTATTGTAGGGGCTGTTGTTGTTCTAGGCTGGGGACCTTTATTAGGTGGCCTAGGAGGTTGGTTTAGAATATATGTTATGGTTCCTGGCTTTATATTGAGCTGTATAGCGATAGTCCTTGTTAGCTTACTAACTCCTAAGCCTGATGAGTCCATACAACTTGAATATAATAAATATAAACAAGCATTATAATAAAGTTATTGTTACTTCGACTGTTTTACAGTAGAATTCTTACATTTAATTCTATAGTTTTAGATGAAACGAGCATTAAGCCTAATAATTTTAATAGGGGCGCTGTTTGGTGTTTCGTTTGCGGGACGATTTATGGCTTCAATAATTTTATTATCTTTATTATTTTTATTTTTATTATATTTATTTTTATCCTCTAAAAAAGATCAGTACAAACTTATAGGCATTATATATGCATTATTAAGCTTTGGTTTCGTTGCTTATGTAACACAAATTTTCCTTGGAGCTGACTATAATGCTCACCCACTTATATCTGTGATTATTCTTGTTATTCTTTTACCAACATTCTTTTTGTTAGGTTATAGGATAATTCTAAGTTTGCATTGCTTTGTAGATAGTCTGTATCAATTACCAAAAAACAAAGTATTTACTGAAACATCAGATCTTAATTGTTCGGTAGTTATTACTACTCGAAATGAACCTTTTGATGTTTGTAAAATGACTTTTGATTCGGCATATGATTTGGATTATCCAGCTGAGAAAAAGGAAATAGTGGTTGTTGATAATAGTGATTTAGATAATCAAGATTTTATTAAGTGGCGCCAGTATGTTAATCAAAAGAACATGAGTGATGGAGTAGTATGTAAATTTATACATAGAAATGGTGTTGAAGGTTTCAAACCTCGTAATTTAGATATTGCAATGGAGAATGTTAGTTTTGATTATGTATTATTTTTAGATGCTGATTCAACATTGCCGGCAAATGCATTAAAGGTGGGCTTATCTGAATTTAAAAAAGACTCAAAGTTAGGTTTTATAAGCTTTCTTATTGAAAGTACTAACTATGGTACTAACTTGGTCACAAAAGTAGCAAGTATTTTTCAAAATACAATTAGATACTTTAATGAGTTTGTCGGTAAGTATGGTTATTGTAATTACCAAGGGCATAATGGTATATGGAATAAAAAGGCACTTAATGCGATATCAAAGTGGGAAGAGTACTATAGATCACAGGTAATGGTAACGGAGGATATTGCAGCAGGATTTAGGTGTTATGAGGCTGGATTTACAAGTAAACCTGTATTTCTAAAAACAGGTGAGTGGGTGCCGACATCATTAAAAGAGTTTGAGAAAATGTGGCTAAGGTGGTCATTTGGCGGTATGCAGGTTATGCATAAGCATATGTCAAAGATAATAAGATCGCCAAATCTTCAATTTAGAGTCAAGCTTGATATGTTATATCTTCTTTTTAAAGTAGTAGCTTCAGGATTTCCTATATTTGCATTACTTTTAGTGCTTTTCCCTAAAGGTAATCCAGAGTTTGTTTTAATTGTAAATATAACACTTGTACCATTGTTTATTTTAAGTTTTTGGTATTATTTATGTGGAGATATTAAGGGTAGTTTTTTAAGTAAAATTTCACAGATATATATATCGATGTTTATGCTCTCATCCTTTGTTTTCTGGTGTGGTATAAAAGCAGAAATAAACTACTATCTGAATAAATCACAAGGCTGGAAGCCTACAAGTAAAGTTTTTGATAAAATAGAAGGCTGGCCACAGATTATTTATGATAATTTTGGTAAGTTAGTTTTTTCAATATTTGGATTGGCAGTAGCTATTTATTCAATTTTTAAATTTTATCCTCAAGCAAATTTTTATATGTATTTCCTATGCATGCTACCAAGTATATTGTTATTTTTGAACACAATCCTATGTGTTGTTATACTAGGTAAAGCACGATAGAAAAATCATTTATAGTATGATGATCGAATATGATAATTTATTTTACTTATTTATAGCCTTCGGATTTGTATTATTAAATGCCTTTTTTGTTGTTGCAGAATTTTCTTTAGTTAAACTTAGACATTCACAAGCAAAAATCTTAAAACAAAAAAAAGGTTTAAGAGGAAGGATCTTATATCAAGTACATAATGATCTTGATGTATATCTTTCAGCGTGTCAGTTAGGAATTACTTTAGCGTCTTTAGGCTTAGGTTGGGTTGGAGAGCCTGCTTTTTCTGAGCTACTAGAACCACTTCTTTTACATTTAGGGATAATGTCTGTAGAGATTACAAAGTTTATAGCTTTTGCTGTTGGCTTTGCTGTGATATCTTTTTTACATATAGTGATAGGTGAGCTAATGCCGAAGTCTATGGCTATTAGACAAACTCAAAGGCTATCTCTTTTAACTTGTATACCTCTTTATATCTTTTATTGGGTAATGTTACCGTTCATATGGATTCTTAATGAAACAGCAAATAAGCTTCTTAAAGTCTTTAGGTTGGATTCTGTAGCTGATGCAGAGTATGGATACACTACAGAGGAAATAAAGCTTATACTTAAGAGTAGTCATTTTAAAGAGCCTATGACTGAAGATCATAGAGATATCCTTTTAAGGATCGTTGAGTTTTCTAATTTACAGGCCATTGATGCTATGCGACCAATTAAAGAAATGGTTACTATAGACTATGATCTACCAAGCAAAGCAAAACTTGAAACTGTTAAGAAACATTTATATACAAGGTATCCTGTTTATAAGGGTAAAAGTAAAAATATAGTAGGAGTTATACATACTAAAGATATCTTATGTGCTTTAGATGATGATTCTAAGAAAGAAGAATTACGATCAATATTACGAGTCTCACACCATGATCAGTTAATAGATGTTTTACGTAAATTTCAACAAGGTAAACCGCACTTTGCACTAGTCTATAAAAATCGTAATTTAGTTGGCTTTATAACTTTAGATAACTTATTAACTATTTTAATAGGTAAAATGTCGGATGAATTTCATTTTGTTAAAGAGCCATGGTTAACAATAGCTGCTAATAAGTTTTTAATAAAAGCAGAAGCTCCTGTATATGCAGTTGAAAGGTTGGCTGATGTAGATCTCTCTGAATATCCAGCAGATACCGTTGTAGATTTATTAAAAAATGTTTTAGATGGTAATTTAAATAGTAATAGTATTTGGGATCAGCCTAAGTTTTTAATAAAAGTATATAGAGTTGAAAATGATATTATAAAAGAGCTTCTTTTGGAGCTAAAACCAAGCCAAGAGACCTAAAAGTTGTTAGATATTTAGTTTTAAAATAAAGATGTGTTAATATAATCAAAAGATTTCGCTTAGAAAAGATTAATTTAAAATGATAAATCTCCAGAGTATAAAGAGGCAAAGCGGACTATCCTTAATGGAGAGTTTGCTCTCATCTATTATAGGTTTATTTATATTAACATCATCCTTTCTAGTAATAAATTCAACTATAATGGCATCAGTTACTTCAGCAAAGAGAGTGCAACTCAGTCAGGAGTTAAATAAAAAAATAGGTCATTATATTTTAACAGGGGATTTTAATGATGCCTCAACCAAAGGCAATAGTTTTTTGAAATCTAAATCATTAAACTCTAGTTTAGTAAAGTTTGTTGGAAAAAATAAAGAGTCTGGAATCACAATTTCAAAAGAGATAATTAAATATAAAAGTTCCGTTAATATTTAAATTGATACTATGCAGAGATATATTAATAAAAGCACCTTTATTAAAGGTGTAACTTTGGTAGAACTTTTGGTTGCAGTTACAATATCTGTAATAGTTATTACCATGACTATCAATATATATCTATCTTCTAAGAAAATATATAAAGAGTCAAAACAAAAAACATCTTTAGATATTCGACAGTTAACTACAAAGAAAATATTTTATGATGCAGTAACTAATGCTGGTATTTCGTGTAAGTATGGTTTTAAAAATCAGCAATACATAAATAGAACAGGTGAAAATACGACTAGTTTTGGCTTTATGTATGATAGCTCGCCAGTTAGGGTGGGCAATATATCATCGATAGGGAGTTTTTTACAAGATTCTTTAAAAGGAAGATCTGGAAGCTCATATCAGCCAGCTACAGATTATATAATGATAAAGAATGAAGATACATTTACGAGTTTGAAAGCTAAACCTGTAAATTTAAACTTATATCTTGACTCCACAGACCAGCTAGAAAGAAATGATTATCTTGCATTGTGTAATAATAATGATATCAATCTTGTTAGGGTCGTAGGTGTAAATAAGAATTATAAAAAAGTTCGCTTAGCTATTGCGCCATTAAGTGAATATCATAAAGGAGATTATGCTGGTAAATATAGTATACAAATATTTTATATAGCTACAAATAATAATCCTAACAGTTCGGGGAAGCTAAATTACTCATTGTATTTATATACTAAAGATGGTTCAAACCCAGGGGTCTCATATCCTATTGTAGATGGGGTTTCAGATTTAAAAATAAGCTACTCTATTTTAAATAGACGAAGTCTCCATTGGAGAGAAATAACTAGAAATGTTGATTTAGATGATATAAAAGCAAAAGCATTAAAAGTATCATTTAAAATAAATGGTAAAGACTTTGATAAGGTTATCTTGTTGTCATGATTGGTGAAAGATTTAGCTCCATAAAAAGACTAAGAGGATCATCACTAGTATCCGTTATGATATTTGGTTTTGTCATTTTGGTGACAGTCTCAAGCTTAACTTATATTTTTAGATATAATTTACTTAGTGTGAAAAGTTTGATTTTACAAGATACTGTCACGACAGTTGAACAGCAGTATATGCAACAAACTGTCGAAAAAGGCTCTATAAAAATTGGCAAGAAGACTTTAGGAAACTATAATTTTGAAAATAGTTTGGAAAGTAGTCAACCGATCTATTCTAATAAAGATATTGATGCTAGTTTGTATCATGCTACGCCTTCAGCAATTACTAGTAATATACTCCATAAGCTTACATATAAAAACAATCTTGATATAACTAAAGATATTATATATAAAAGCTTGCCAAAACATTCAATGATAAATTATCACTCTTCAATCATCCCAATTAATGTGCCATATGTTGATATTAATCGGATGAGTAATTCAGAGAAGTTTTATCGTTTAGATAAAAATTTCCAAATCAAAGATTCACAGGTTGGTTTTACTGGATTTATAAAAAAAGAATCTCACTGGCTTTTGATCTCGGTAAATAATCAAGCTCAAGTTATAAGTTTAAAAAATTTAGATTTATCACGTAATTATAAAATTAATATTGGTTGGAATCTTAAAAAAGGTCATTGGCAAATGATGATGGCTATTTATGATAAAGATCATCTATATATATTTAGAACTAAACTCGGCGATCTTGTAAATAATCTTGATAAAGCAGCTTTAGATCTCTCAACTCCTGTTGAAGTTTTAGATCCACCATCAAATATAGCAGCAATCTCATGGTACTTTGAGAAGGATAATGCAGAGCCAAGTTTGGCAGTTTTGATAACCCGACGTGATAGTGATGATAGCTTGGCAGTTATTATTGAAGACTTAGATTATGATCCGTTACAAGATATCTATTCAGTATCAATAAAAGATAGTATTAATGGTTTGGGAGATATTGATAGTAATAATGTTTATGTGGTTGCTTTAGATCCAAGCTATACTCTTGCACAGAGTCCTCTATATATCTTTGCTGGTAAAAAAATGATTGTATATAACGTAAGCAGTCGTTATAAAGTCAAAAGACAGGTTGTAATATTAAGTGAAGAAGTTTTTAATCAGCCTTTAGTGGTTAAAAAAGATGCGTATGATTATTATATTTTAACTTATAATGATGATCGATATTTTCAATATAAATATACGAAAAATACTGATGTGATACATGTTACAAAACCTGTTATATATCCTGATGAGAAAATACAAAATATTGTTGTAAAGTACGGTTTGAAATTTATTGTGACTAAAAATCATTTATATATAAATGATTTTCAGAATAGGAAATTAAATAAGCTTTCTATATAAGGGTTTTTAATGCTAAAGAAGTTTGTAATTATTTTTGTGTATGTACTGCTAACCGCTAAAATAGTATATGCACTAAACTGTAGTTTTCTTGGGTTTGAGAAAAACCGTGTGGATAGTAGACTTAGGTTTAAATGTCATGAAGATACTTCTTTAAAAGATAATAAATTGATGTTTTACATAATAGGTAAAAATGTCAAAATAGAAACTATAAAAAGCCCTGAAGGAAAAGTTGATTTTAATATTGATGATATTAGTGAAAATATTAAGCAGGTTAGTGTAAATATATCTATAGAAACATGGCTAATCGACCTTAACTATACAGCAGATAAGGATAAGGCGATTGAATTAACAATACTGCCTAAAAAAGATAGTAATCGTGACTTTAAGATTCTATGGGGGGGAGTTATAAAAAACTCGCATAGTTCAAAAAAAACTAAAAATAATGATTTTCAGTTTTATAGAAATAAAGATGATCAGTTTTATGTTGTTAAAAAAGGTTTAAACTGCTATTTAAAAGATGATTGTGATGATAATATTAAGGTATCTAACAATACATGTAACTCTAAGAACTGTAAACTTTTGAGGCAGAGCTTAGGTATTTATGCTGATTTTGGTATAATTCATCAAAGGAATCTTTAATTAAACTATGTGGTGTGTGAAATTGAGAAATATTAGAGGATATTCTCTTGTAGAGATGATGGTGGTCATAGCAATTTTTGTAATATTAGCTGTTGCAGCTACAAGCTATATAAGAAGTGATGGTTACTCTCAAGAGAGCCAAAGAGAGCAGTTAGAGAGTTTAATCAAAAGTGCTAGAATAGATGCATTACAAAATAATGAAACCGTAACAATATGTTCATCAAATGATAAATCAAGCCTAACTTGTCTTAATAATACCTTATGGAATGGATCTTCTATAATAGCTTTCTCTGGTAATACATTATTAGCAGCGGTAGATTCTCCTAGTAGTGGTGATTATTCTGCTCGCTTAAGCAACAATGGTGCAACTTCTATTGATATAGCAGGTAGAGGTAGAGCAACTAATAACACAGCTACTTTAACATTGTGTGAAGGAAATGACGCGTATTCTGAAATGCAAATTAACTCTCGTGGTAACGTAACTGTAGGTGATCCTACTAGTAATCCTTGTTAGATATGTTTGTTAATAAGCTTTAATTATTCCATATGGGGATGGCGCATCTGTTATAGAGGTATTATCTAGATCTGAAACTAGCTTAGTTTGGAAAGTTGAAGGTCCATACTCTGCTTTTAAATTTGAATCTGTATGTAAATCGTAACTCTTAATTGTTTTTAGTTCTGAAATACTATACACATGGGCAATTATTTTTGAGTCAGATGTTTGCTCAACTATTATAATTGTATTTTTATCTAAAGGTATTATTTTTTTAATATCCTGATAGCTATTTGGAGATGGTATTTGTATTTGTTGGACTGAATTATTATCTGTATCAACTTTATAAATTATTAGGGAATCTGTACTTGCATTGTTGTGTGATGCACATATTATAAAGACTCCATTATTATTTTTAACAACTATAGGTTCTAATTTTATTTCAGTTGTTGTAATAGTTGATGAGTTTGAATCTTGTAGATCAGCATTCATTATATCAATAGATGAGAACTCTTCACCAGAAGAGCCGTCTTTTGTAGGGATAACAATTATTTTGTCGGTATTTTGGTTATTATTTAAAGATATTGGGATTACAATAACTCGACTTAAAGTTAAGCCAGTATTTATTGTTGTTGAATCTATAGTGCTGTATTGATCACCATCAAGAGACATAAGCTCTAGTTTTAAGTCGCCTGATGAGTCTGCTTTAGATACTAGGTTTTCTATCGTGTTATTAGTTGGAATAAAACTAATATTTACAAATGCTAATAGGATACTAGGCATTGTTAGCAACAAACCTAAGATAATAGTCTTTTTAAATTTGGCTAGTTTTTTAATGAGCATTTTCCTACTGGCTAATATAAATATTTCTATCGTTTATTTTTCACTAATTTACAAGTGCTTGGAAGATAGTCTTCGTGAATCCCTTTTCCAAACGCACCACATTTCCATTGTACCGTATCTTTATCTTTAGATATAGTAGCAGTTAATGTAATATAACCGGAATCAGCTACTAGGTGCTTTCCTGTTTTTCCAATATTTATTTTAATTTGGTTTAATTTTTTATCAACAGAAGTGTGTTTAGGTAATGTTTCTATAGGAGAGTCGTTTTTAAATATAAGATTATCTGCTATATCCTTTCGAACCACTTCAGTTTCTTGAATTGCAACAGCGATCTTTGATCTGATTAAGTATGCTTCAACCATTGGAAGAGAAACAACACCTAGTATGAAAATGGCTACCATAAGCAAAAGTTTTTCTTTACTAATGATGCTTTTTCTTGAGGCTGAAACAAGATTGCTTTTAAACCCTTTCTTTCTTTTATGGAAATCTCGAGATCTTTGTTTTTCAGTAGCTTCAAAAAGCTTCTTTTCTAAGTTGTAAAAATCTTTAAAGTCATTTTCATCTTTCATAAAGATACTTATGCTTTAGATGCATTAATCAAAACATTATAGAGGTTTTTTCTGCTTAAAAAAACTAGTTTTTACTCAAAAAATCTTGCTTTAAGATTGGTATAAATTTAAAAGTAGTTATTCTAAATCTTAGGTTAAGATAACCTTATTTTATTATAAATATAAGGTTTGATCAATCATGTTATTTATAATAAAAAGTTTATTTTATGGTCTTATTAAGAGAGATGTTGTGTATTATATTTAGTAGATATAGTTTTATTTTTTGAAGGTTTGTTATATATATGTTGAGTGTTAAATTTAATAAAAAATATTATATTTTAATTATTTTATTAATTTCTAGTTTAGGTTTTGCTAATTCTAATAAGTATCACTTAGCAACAGATTCAGTTAAGCTAGATAACAATAAACCTGACTTTGCTAATATTAAGGATGTTGCGAAAAAGAAAAAACTCTTTATTAACTTTATGTCAAAGGAAATTAAAGAAGCAAATAAGGAAATATGTAGGGAAAGAGAAAGTATCTTAAATCTACAAGGAGATTTAGATAAGCAAAAAAGTTTAAATAAACAACAGTTAGCAATGCTTAAAAAATATACTCAATTCTATAAGGTTTCAAGCCATCAACCGTTGACAAAGCAGGTTGATGATTTATTAATCAGAGTAAATATAGCTCCTAGAAGCTTAGTTATAGCACAAGCAATATTAGAAACAGGCTGGGGAACTTCTAGATTTGCAGTTAAGTATAATAACTACTTTGGTTTACATTGCTTTGAAAAAAATTGTGGAGTAAAAGCAAAACGCTCAGATGCTCAAATTGAGATATTTAACGATGTTGGT
Organism: Francisella sp. 19X1-34; assembly: GCF_041102755.1. Classification (NCBI taxonomy): domain Bacteria; kingdom Pseudomonadati; phylum Pseudomonadota; class Gammaproteobacteria; order Thiotrichales; family Francisellaceae; genus Francisella; species Francisella sp. 19X1-34. The sequence continues at coordinate 20,381 of NZ_JBGCTX010000004.1, read as the reverse complement.
GATAGCGTTTTAGCTTATTATTATAAGTTAAATACTGGTCAAAAATTTACTAAGTTTAGACATGTTAGAGCTACAAGTAGTATACAAAAAGAAGATGTCGATAGCTTGATAGATACTTTAGGTGAGTACTCTTCTTTAGAAGGGCAAGAATATCAAAAAAGGCTAAAAGATGTTATTAAGTATAATCATTTAGGTGGCTATGATAACTCATGTGACCTCTTGTTAGCAAGAAATAATTAGTGCACTATTAAGTTTATATATATTAAAACTTAATCGTATTTATGTAGTAAATTATATTTTAGTATAAACATATAAAATCTTTTAAAACTAGTTTTATATGTTATAGAATCTAAAACGTGTGGTAGTAAATACTTCAAGTTGGGTTAGAAGTTTTATGTTTTCGACTAAAAAACAAAAAGGGATGTCTTTAGTAGAGGTACTAGTAAGTGTTACTATAATGGTTATAGTATCCTTTCTACTTGTTGATACTTTTTACCATGCAAGGAGAAGCTTTGATACTTCGGTGCAAAATCTTGACTCATATAAGAATAATGTCGAAGCTAGACTTATTTTTACTAATTTAATTGATAGTGCTTATATTACTGGTAATGCTACGTACTCTATCCTAAAAAAAAGAAATACTGCAATAAATCCAACACCAGAAATAAATCCTTTTGATTATCCTTTGATATATGCTCAACCTGCACCATTAGTTGATAGTTCTAATTTTCCAGCAGATGCTCAACAAGGTACAGACGTACTGGTTTTACAAACTATAGATTTTCCAATAACCCTTGAAAACCCAGTTAGTGCTACAGATCAAACTATAAGCTTTAGTAAAGTGTATCCTGGAACTAGCCAATATATGATGCTTACGGATGATACGAACCAAAGTCTTTTGCTAAGAGATTCTGCTCAGACTAATGATGGTAGTACAACTTTTAATTTGGCAAGTCCTATTGGTCAAAGCTATCCTGCTGGATCAATTTTATATACTGGTTATACTATAAGAGTAGTTTATGTTAGAGATACTGGCCAAGTAGATAGTGATGGTAATAAAGAGTTTGAGCTATATGAAAAGTCATATAGTAATAATGGTAGTGAAACAGATCAGGTGTTACTTAGAGGTGTTAGTGATTTGCATATAAGTTATAAAACTGCAGGACAGAATCAACAGTGGCAAGAAGTAACAGCTCAAACAAATAAAAGACAGTGGTATCGTGAGATACGTGGAATAAAAATTGATTATAAGTTAGATGGACAAGATCAAGAGGTTGTGTTGTCTTTTAATGGTATAAGTGGATTAAGTTAGTTAGAGAATTGTGTATGAGTCTTAGAAAAAGAAAGTATAATGATGGTGTTGCATTAGTTTTTGCTATTTCAGTAGCAGCAGTTCTTATGATAATGGGATTCTTGCTTTTTGCTTTAGTTCGCTCTGACCTTTTTATACAGAAATCTGAAAAGCAAAATTTAGAAAAAAGAATTCAAATCCAACAGGCATTTAAAGCTGGTGTAGCCTCTGGATCGCAGTTTGTCTACAATGAAAATACAATACCTTCTGGTTCTACAGAGTCAAAAAGTTTAAATGGGAGTAATGCTCAGTATACAGTCGAAATTTCTAATAGTGACGCCTCAAGTGGTTCTAGTGCTTTTGTAATTCCTGAAGGTAATTACACTATGAGAACTAGAGAGTATTATGTCAATATGACTTTGGCTAATCGTGTAAAAAATATCGTCATAAATGTACCTAGTATTACACAACCTAGCTTCGATAGTTTGATAGACAAGTCAACAATATCTCTTAATATTCCAGCTATTAATTTTAATGAGCTTTCTGAAAGCCAGCTAAATGCAACTAAGACTCTTACAGATAAAGAAGTTGGTTATGTAGGTAGTTTAACGGTCGATGGTAATACTCAAACTCTTGAGTTTACGGCTAAAGATGGTGCGGACCCTAAAACGCTTAATCTATCTGGCTTTGAATCAGGGACATTAACTTTGTCACAAGGTTGGGTACTAAAAGATGGTCTTTGGAGCTTATCTATAGGTGTCTTTAATCCAGAGACTGAAGAGGGTTGTGTTATAAACTCAACATTAGAGAACTTTGAAAGTAATTTCTCTTCATTAGAGTGTGTGCCTCTTGATAGTGAAGTTAAAACACCAGGTCAATTAATTGCAAAATATCCAAATCCTACAAGTTATCCATTATGTGTTGAGGGTGATAGATACTCTCAAGGAGATATATGTCAAGAAGATGGTATTTTATTTGCTGCTTCAAAAAATCATAGTAGAGCAAAACTTCCTTTCCAAAGGGCTAGGGCTTGGAGAGTATATTATCCAGCTTCAGATTGGATTACTCCATATACTCAAGGTACGAGCTATAATAATGGCAATTTAGTAGCATATGATGGTATTGTTTTTAGAAGTACCACTAATAATCAACAATCAGACCCCTTTAGTAATAAAAATTGGCGAGTCGATGGTGTTTATGCATGGAATTCAAAAGTACGTTATTTAAGTGGCGATATTGTTACATATAATGGAGAATTTTATCAAGCTAACAATACAGTTGACAGAGTGGATACTGTGCCTTCATCATATTCTCGTTGGACAAATATTGGTAGTACTTTAAAGCAAGAAAACATAAATGAGCTACCTACAGAAGCACAGACTAATGTTTTCTCAGGAACTACTACTAGTGATTATAAACCGGTCAAAATAATATTTCCATATAGGTTAGATTTGGATGTAAATAATCCAGAAGATTTATTGTATCTTAGATGTACAGGCCAACTTCCGCAAATCAATACAACTACATATAAACAATGTATAAATGGACAGACTTATGAGTTTGGTGATATGTGTTATGAGAATAATATGTTATTTACAGCACAGTATTATACAACTGAATCTCCATTTTATAATCCAAACGCATGGAGATTATTTATACCATCACTTGAATGGGTAACTCCATATACTAATAACGTTACCTATGGAAATAATATTACAAAAGTGTTGTTTGATGGTAAGGTATTTGTTAATAATAACTGGATAGGGGAAGGTGAAAATCCTTATCAATCTGGAACTTGGGATATTGATGGTATTTATGAATGGAGTTCAGGAGTTACCTATAAAGCAGGAGATATAGTAATATCGGGAAATAATTTTTATAAAGCTAAGTGGTATAATAAAGGAGAAGATCCTTTAGTGAGTGGTCAATGGGGGGCATGGCAAGATTTAGGTACTAGGTATGAAGGACAAATTGCTGATTATTATCTTGATCTTTGTAATGGAATAATAAGTGCACCAATTATAGAAAAAGGTACTTGTGACAGATTTAGTTGTGTGGTTAATATAGCTAAACAATCTACAGGTGGAACAGGAATATATACTTATAAATTCTATGATCAGGATAATAATCTATTGTTATCCACATCAGCGCAAAATAGTGTTACTATTAACTTTGATGCCGCTGGAGATTATACTATTCATGCAATAGCAGAAGATAGTGAGGGAACTATATCTCATCCATCAATTACTCTGGATTATAATATAGAGTCACAGCTAACAAAAGATCCGATAACATATTTAGACCCAACTGGTTATGGTCCTCGATATACAGATAAACTGTTTTCAAATAGTGGTCTTACTGTTACAGCAACTACAGATTATATTACATTTAATTGCCCAACTGGATATAGTTTTATAAAAGGTGCAGAGACTATTAAAAGTAGAAAGCAAGAAACTTATAAAACATATGATGGCTCTACATATTTAATGAAAGGAGTTAGAATCTTAGCGGATAGAAATACAGATTCAGCTGGTTCTGTAGTGTATACAGGATCGTCGGTTTTATATCAAAATAACTTAAAAGGTAAGAAGGAAAGATTTAAATATAGAAACTATTATACAAGAGCAGTTTGTGTTCCAGATGAGAGTGATGGGCACTGGGATATATAGTGTGTTATAATTGTATTATTGTTTAGGTTACTATTTTGGTGTTTTTATATCTTGATAGACATTTAGGTATTTAAATTATAAGTGATATGAGAGTAAAAATAAGCAATCATAATCAACGAGGGGCAGCTTTAATTTTTGCTATCTCAGTAGCTCTTGTATTGATAATGATGGGGTACTTAATTTTTGCTTTATCTCATTCATCACTGTTATTAGCAAAATCCAGAAAAGATCATCTACAAAACAAAATAGCGGTACATCGGGCATTTAGAAATGCTGCTGTTGATCAAGCATTTTTATATAATCAAAATACTATACCATCAGCAAATTCAGGAAGTGTATTACTTAACAGTGGTAGTTCATATACCTTTGAGGTTACAAATAATCATATTCAAAATGATGCTAATCAACGTTTTGGGTCTTTTATAATCCCAGAAAGTGGTTATACGATGAGAACTATAGATTATTATTTGCGAATAGCTTTTGACAAGTTGAACAAAAATATGACTATAAGAGTTCCAAGTAGTACTCAAAGAAGTATTGATGCTTCAATAAATAAATCAACTATTTCATTAAATGTTCCAGCAATTAATTTTAATAACCTTCTATCAAATCAGCTGAGCTCTGGAAGTGGAGTTTTGACCGATGCTGATGTTGGGCATATAGGAGATTTATCTATTGATAATAATAGCTATGTCTTAACTTTTACAAATACTCAAGGAGTGATTTCAACTCTTGATTTATCTGGGACTTTTAACTCGGGAAATTTATCTCTAGTTCAAGGGTGGCGTCTAAATAATGGTTTATGGGAGCTATTGATAGGCATTTATGATGCTGATAGTGAAAAAGCTTGTGTTATAGTATCAACGTTACAAAATTTTGAGGCTGATTTTGCTAATTTGGGCTGTGCGACCATTGATGAGGGCGGAGGTTCTGTTGTACAGTTGTTTGCAAAATATCCGAATCCTCAAGGCTATAATAGATGTATAGAAAATGGTAATTATCAAGAAGGAGCAATATGTTTGGAGCATGGAATTTTATTTGAGGCTCTTAAGCAAAAAGGCAAGAATGCCGCTGTAAATACCTTACCCTTCCAGGATGCGTCTAAGTGGCAGGTTTACTACCCAACTGCAGATTGGGTTTCTCCATTTACAGATAAGGTGATATACCAAAAAAATGATCAGGTAGTTTATGGAGGTAAGCTATTTGTAAATACACAAAAAGATCAGATTAGCTCACCTCTAGAGCCTAATTCAGGTTGGGAAATTAATGGAGTTTATAATTTTGATGACAGAGTATTCTATGATAGGAATAAGGTAGTAATATTTAATAATGAGTTTTATGAAGCTATTAATGATAATCAAGGTTCTGTGAATCCAAGTGTAGATTTAACAAATTGGAGATTATTAGGAAGTGATTATGAGAATATTCCAGCTTCTGGCTATCCTGCTTATGGTATAGAGTTTCCATACAGACAAAATTTAAATGTTATGGATCCTCAAGATTTACTATATCTTAGATGCACAGGTGAATATCCTCAAATAGATACAACCACATATGCTCAGTGTGAGAATGGAAAAGTTTATAACTTTGGAGACACTTGTTATGAGAATAATATACTTTTCTCAGCTCAGTACTATACGACACAATCTCCTTCAAACAATTCTGGTGCATGGAGGCCTTTTATGCCATCACTAGATTGGGTGATTCCATACTCTAATAATATTACCTACGGAGATAGTATTACAAGAGTATTTTTTGATGATATGGTCTTTGTTAATAATGGTTGGGTTGCTGAGGGACAAACTCCTTATGAAACAGGTGGTTGGGATATCGATGGTATCTATGATTGGAATACTGATATTACATATAAAACTGGTAATATTGCAATGGCAGGATCTAACTTCTATAGAGCAAAGTGGTATCATAATGGCGTTAATCCATTAACAAGTGGTCAATGGGGTGCTTGGGAAGATTTAGGTACAAGATATGAAGGTCAAACGGTTGATTATTTCCGTGATCTTTGTAGTGGAATAATAAAAGCACCAATTATCGAGAAAGGAAGTTGTGATCGCTTTAGTTGTGTAGTTAATATAACTACACCATCTTCAGGGGGAACAGGAATATACACTTATAATTTCTATGATGAAAATGACAATCTATTAATATCGACCTCAACGCTGAGTAATATAGCAATAGATTTTGATACTGCGGGTAGTCATAATATTTATGCAATTGCACAAGATAGTGATGGTGTAACATCTTTACCATCAGTAAGTTTAAGCTATACTCTAGAATCACAATTATCAACCGATAGAATTAGCTATGAAACACCTAATAGTCTTAGAAGTTCTAAATCTGGAAGTTTGAGTAACGGTATGGCCTATACTACCAGTGGAGATAATATTCGCTTTACTTGTCCAAGTGGTTATGCTTTTCTAAAAGCAGCATATAGCTTAAAAAACCGTAAGAGTAAGACATACTATACAGATGATGGTCAAACATATATGACACTTTGGGCAAATGCTGATAGGAGCGGAGGCCTTAGAGTAAGAAGTTATAGTGGTAGTTATAATCAAGGTCGAGCAAGATATAATAACAATACAGGTAAAACATTTAGTCGTCTGACAAGAGCGACTTGTGTACCAATGGCGAGTGATGGTCATTGGAATGTTTAATGCTGGATAAAATCTAGAATAGTTTCATTTAATTCTTATTATTTTTTTAAAGCTAAATTAAGCTATTAGTAAAAATCTCTTCATTTAACATTTTTTTTGCTTTTTATCAAGTGTTAATGTAGTATTTCTTTAAATTTTCGCATTTTTTTGTTTTATTCAGCTTATTAGAAGGTAATAGATTTTTATTAAAAGTATGAACTTAAGAAAACATAATCAACAACAAGGAGCTGCTTTAGTTTTAGCTATTGTAATAGCTGTTGTGTTATTCTTGATGGCGTTTATGCTTTTTGCCTTGTCAAGCTCATCATTAAAATTAGTTCAAGGTCAAAGGAATCTTTTAGATAATAAAGTTTCGACTCATCAAATGTTTAGAAATGCTATTGTTAATAATTCATTCGAATATACGCAAAATATAGTACCAGGCATAAATTCTGGGAGCTCTAGTTTTGCTAATGGGACATATAATTTTGAAATTAGAAATAATCATATAGATGATAGTTCTAATCAGCGTTTTAACTCATTTATAGTACCAGAAAGTGGCTATACTATGAGAACTATTGATTATTACCTAACACTAGCAGCGGATAATAGCCAAAAGAGCATAAATATAAGAGTCCCAAGTAATACTCAAAGAAGTAGAGATACTTCAGTAAATAAGTCGACTATAACCTTAAATATTCCAGCAGTTAACAGAGGAGCACTTTCTGCGACACAGTTAGATAACGGTAGTTTTACACAAGCAGGAGTAGGGCAAGTAGGTAGTTTAACTATAGATAATAATAACCATATTCTTACTTTTACTAATGTTGATGGCACATCTTCTAGTTCTCTTAGTTTACCAAATGATTTTGATGCTGGAGATTTTGCTTTATCACAAGGTTGGGCTTTAGAGAATGGAGCTTGGCGTTTATCTATAGGGGTATATAGTACATCTGGTTTGCAATCATGCATAATACAAGCACCACTAGAAAGTGTTTTGGCGGATATCTCTGCTTTAGAATGTGTAAGCTTTGTAAGAAATAGTGATGATGATATTGATGGAATTAGATATCCAAATCCTGTTAACTTTCCGATATGTGTTGAAGGCGAAAGTTATTCTCAAGGTGATATATGCTCAGAAGATGGTATATTGTTTGAAGCAAATGCAGCAGCAACTGGCCTACCTTTTACAAATAATACAAATTGGCGAATATACTATCCTAATAGTCAGTGGATATCTCCATATACCCAGGGGGGAATATATGATATAGGTGATTTAGTGGTATATGATGGAATTGTGTTTAGAGTTACTCAAAATGAAGAGACTCAGGATCCTTATGATGGTGGTTCTTGGGAAGTAGGAAGCGGTATATATGAATTTAATGAAAATATTGATAAATATCCTGCAGGTAGTGTTGTTTTATACCAGGAAAATTTTTATCGTAAGAGAAATAATTCATCAAAAAAAGAGCCTACTAGGACTCAGCATTGGGATAATCTAGGTCCTACCTTAGAGCAAGAAGAAATTGATCAGCTTTCTTCAGAGTTACAAGCGATATTAAGCGCGGGAATGTCAGCACTAGATTTGACTCCGGCACAGATAATTTTCCCATATAGGAATCAAGACCCTACTCAAGAGTATCTAAATTGTCAAGGAGAGTATCCTCCTATAGATACAAGTGTCTTTAAACAGTGTATTGATGGTGAGGTCTATAATACTGGCGATATTTGCTATGAGAATAATCTGCTATTTGAAGCTCAGTGGTGGATTAGTCAATCTCCGTTTAATATTTCAAATAATAGCGAAGCATGGTTAGTATCTATACCTGATTCAGCCATAACAGGTTTAGATTGGGTTGTACCATATAGTAACAATGTCTCGTATAATACTGGTACAAAAGTTATTTTTGATGGTAGACGGTTTGTAACAACAAGAGTAACTAGTAAAACTAATAGTCCATATGACAATAATGAAAAAGATGCTTGGAAAATAGATGGTATTTATGAATGGAGTAATCAGATCAGATACTTAGAGAATGATATTGTAATTAGAGAAGGTAACTTTTATATAAATCGCCAAAATGGTCAGTATGGTAATGATCCTCTTGATGTTAATAATCCTGACTGGGATGAGTGGGAGAACTTAGGACCAACATATAATGGTCAGACTGTAGAGGAGGCTTTAAACTCATGTGGGCCAAAAAGAATTGCAACTAATACAGTTATAGAGTTTGATTTGGCTGATAATATGTCTGTATATACTGGCAGCTATATAACAACAAACATGCTGGATCTGCCTAATGATTTTAAACTATATGGTGATAGTAATCCAACTTCTGTTCATTATGAGTTATCTGGAAGTTTATTTGATCAAATATCATCAATTTCAGTTACTGATGATCAAGGTTGGAGGTCAATAGCTAACCCTCCTTCACAGGGGGATACATTAGTCCGTAATTGGGATGATAATAATATTCCTATGCTTTTTGATACAAGTGGTCTTTCTCGGGGAAGGTATGATCTTAACGTAACGTTAGAGTATACTATTGATGGCCAAAAGTATGAAGGTTCAAAGTCATATACAGTTAGAGTAAGAAGGAATGGTAGATTACGATTATAGAACTTATTATGTTTACTATTTAAGCACTTGGGTATTTATAACTAATCTTCAACTAAATTCTTTTCATTAGCTGTTTTTTTACAGAAAGCGACATAGCGTTTATCAGTTACTATTAAATAAAATATAGCAGCTATAACTCCTTCGAAAGTGTAGTTATTAAAAGGAGATACTATACATACAAATATTATAAATGGAGCAATCAGTATAAATAGGTTTTTAAAACCAACTCTTCGATATTCAAATGCTCCAAAGATAGTCATAAGCACTACTAATATAATACTTAGATGAATATTTGTTGCAACTTCTACTGTATTTAAAAGTAAAGCTAGTAATACAAAGACAACCAATCCAAATATTCGCAGTTTTGGTGCAATTGCTCCCATACTCACAGGAGCAGCCATATAGCCGATTATATTAAACCCTGTAACTATAAGCATTAAAGCTGCCCAGTTATCAGAAAACATTAGAAAAACTGTACATATCAGGAAGTTAGCAATTAGAGATCTTCTTGAGATATTAACCTTTTTGTTAATTTTAGCAAAGTATCTTGGCATTTGACCTTCAGCAGACATTGCATATAGCATTCTAGAAGAAGCTCCAAGGTAGCTGTATCCAGTTGCAGATGGACTAACAATACTATCAATAACTAATAAGAAAGCTATATACCCTAGTCCTATAAGTGTTGCTAGCTGTAATAATGGAGACTCAAAATCTAGTCCAGCCCAACCACCTTTTGAAATTAGATAATCATGTGGAACTGCTTGCATAAATGCATACTGTAACCCCATATATAATATTAAAACTAGTGAAAGTGATAATATGATTGCTAATGGTACATTTCGAGAAGGGTTCTTAATCTCACTACTATAAGCTACAACAATCTGAAAGCCATTAAATGTATATATCAATCCACCAGCTACAATAGCAGTTAAAGCATTATTAATTGAGAAATTGTTATTTGGTATTTCTGATGACATTAAACTATGATGATCTGCACTATGTGTGAATGCGTATATAAGAAAAATTATTACTATGATAGCAGGCACAAACATCTTAAATACTGTTATACCATTATTAACACTTGCAAGTAGCTTTACACCATAAAAGTTAATTAGAAGATAAAGTACTAATATAAATAAAGATAGCATCATACCATACATTGAAATAATGCCGCCATGCATCAACCAACCAAAACCATTTATACCAGCAAGATACTGAGTTGTTGCTTGAGCTTCAGTTGAGATCATTACAACAATTCCAAACCAGTTTGCAAAAGCAAAGGGCATCGCAAAAACACTGTTGTGAGATAGGGCACTAGATCTAGTAGTTGCGCCTCGAACAGGATAAATAGAAACTACTTTAGCCAAGCATAGACCAACCATCATAACTACAATAGCGGCCAAGATCCATGCTAAAAAAGCCCAATTACCAGCACTCTTTGCTGTGAGTTGAGCACTAAATAGCCAGCCGGAACCAACCATAGAGGTTACACCTATTAAAATAGCACTAAAAAGTGACATTTTTTTAGCAGTATTAATTTCCATAAATATCCCTATATTTAAAACAATATAATTAGAATATACACACAGATTGATACCTTTGGCAATAAAATACTTGATTGAAGTATATAAAAAAATTAATCCAGATTTGAGATAAATGGAGTCATATTTTAAATGATATTGTTGCTATTTCTATCTTTGAGGCTATTAAAGGAGATATTTTATACTGAATAAAAAAGTAGTGTTAATGGAGAGAATTCTAAAGCTTCTTTAAATGGGTTGTTAATTTTTTTTAAATATTTTTTCATCATCTTGTAGTGAATTTTATTTATTTTCTCTAGTGGTTTGAGAGATCCATTTAAAGATTGTTTCTTATACAGATTTAGCCATTGAGATGTTATATGCTTAAAATCCTCATCAGACATATTAGGAGATACTTTATCATCAAAAGATATTTGATTGTAGAAGTGTTTAGGCATACAGAAAATATGTCTAACTATCTCATTATTAGCATTTAGTTGTTTTATAGCATCTTCATCAATCTCTGTGAAATTATTTAGATATTTAGCTTTTAGTATCTCAACTCCTAAAAAGTTTTTTGCAATATGATCTATAAAACTTCTTTCTGTAGCACTACTATTATCAATTGAGTGGCTAATATCATCGACAAGATGCTTATAAAGTAAATCATTATCAAATACTTCAGTTAGCTTTTTTAGTTGAGGAGATGATATAGCTTTAGAATTTTTAAGGTTATTTAGCTCTTTTAGCCACCAGTTCATCTTTTCATTAGCTACTTCAATATTATTGTATAATTCGGTACAAGAAATAATTTGAGATTTTATTTGGTCAAGGAGATAAAGGGTTTCTTTTCTTTTATCATCAAGTTTACGATAGCTGAAATACATTACAGAACCATAAGGAGGTAGCATTTCATTTGGATAGTGAAAATAATTGTATTGCATATTTAGACCTTCTTAAATGCGATAATATAGTTAATATCTGCACCTTTGCCAAGCTTGAAGTTATTTAAAAGGGGATTGTAATGAACACCTGTGATTTCTAATGCTTCAAAACCATATTTCTCCGCCGTCTTTATAAGTTCATAAGGCTTGATAAATTTACTATATTGGTGAGTCCCTTGAGGAACCATTTTCAAGATATGTTCAGCAGCAACGATTGATAGCAAGTATGATTTAAGGTTTCTATTTAGAGTAGAGGCAAAAAATATACCATCTTTTTTAATAATTTTAGCTACTGAGGCGATTATGCTTTCTGGATCTGGGACATGTTCAAGCATTTCCATACATGTTACAACATCAAATCCAACGCTATTATTGTCAGCAAAATCCTCAATAGTCGAATTTATATAGTTAATATTTAAAGCACTTGCTTTGGAATGCTCTTTAGCAACATTAATAGCTTCTAAAGAAGCATCTAGACCATAAACATTGTTATCTTTGGTAACTAGTGACTCTGTAAGTATTCCACCACCACAGCCAATATCAATAATATTTTTATTATCTAAGTTTGTGAATTTTTTAACAAACTCAAGTCTCAATGGATTTACTTGATGTAGAGTTTTTAGCTCGCCATTTGCATTCCACCATGTTTTTGCTAGTGATGAGAATTTGTTGACTTCATTATTATCTATATTTACTTTGTTCATTTTATTATTAGAAGATTTCAATCTTATTTAGTAAATAATATCAAAGATGTATGCTTAAAAAAAATTTATTAGAGTTTTATAGGGGAATTCACTATAATTGCCTTTAAGTGGACTTTTAATTTAAATAAAAAAAGAGAAAAATTTAATGAAGTTTAAAGCCAACCCTATTGTATGGTTATCGATATTTAGTATAACGTTAAGTAGTTGCTCTAGCCTTAAGACCTCCACTAAAAAGAGGGATCCTTTTGAAAATTATAATAGAAAAATATATGCTTTTAATGATGCTGCGTATGATACTTTAACACCAGCAGCAAATGCCTATGATAAAGTAGTCCCAAATACATTAAAAACTGGTATTTTTAACATATTCAATAACTTAGCTGAGCCGGCTAGAGTTGTTAATGATATGTTTCAGGGTGAGTGGGATTATGCAGGTGATGATGGTGGCAGGTTATTTTGATGTTGCAGATAGTTGGTTTAAAAAGCCTATGCGCTATCATCAAAGTTTTGCAGTTACATTACATAAATGGGGAGCATATGATGAGGGTGAAGCATCTCCGTATGTGGTATGGCCTCTTATAGGTCCTGGAACACTAGAAGATGTAAGTATGGGTGTGGACGCACTATTTAACCCTTTGACATATATATTTTTCTTTGCCCCTGTTGGTGCTGCTGTTTCTTGGGGAGTTAGTGCTGGTGTAACAGGTGCGTACTATGTTAACCAAGGTGTATCATACCTACCTGCATACTCAAATTTAAAAGAAGTATCTATTGATCCATATATTGCTATGAGGAATGCTTACTTACAAAATTATGATTATGGTATGGCTCGAGTACTGAAACAAGATTTACGCAAAGATGATGCAACTTTACAAACAGATCAAGCAGTACTAGGTGTTCTTGGTTTAGATAGTGATAATGTAGCCTCTCAGGTAGCTTCAACAACTGGAGCCTCAGATAAAAAATCTCAGCGTCCGGTGTTGTTTAAGAGTAGTATCGATACAGTTAATAAAGCTACGCAAGTTCAAGAAGAATTTGACCAAGCATACTCTAAAGATAGTACAGTAATTGATTTGGCTAATGTGGATAAAGATGATACAACTCAAAGCCAAACAAGTAAGCTAAATACTCAAATAAGGGATGCTAAAGCAGCTTTGCCTGGCGATGCGGATTCTTTATCATCGTCTGTACAGACTTTAGAAGAGCAAAGTTAATATAATAGCTAATATATTTAGTTAGTAAATTAAAACAATATCATTTTATTCAAAATATAGTTATTAAGACTAAGTGGTTATTTTCTAAATTAGAATCTTAAGAAGTTTTAAAGATATGGAACTTATTTATTTTAATAAGTAGAATGAAATATTATAAATAATGATGTTTCTAACTTAAAATGCTTTATAGAAGATTAATAGTGGCGGTAATTAGTTTAGGGTTGGCTATGTTAGCTATAGGAAATATTAGTCAGAAACAAAGATCTAGTATTAATGGAGAGAAAAAATCTAGCGAGAGCATAATATCTAATATAGGTGAGAATGTTGATGGTAAGTGGGTTGGTAAAAACTCTAGTATAGGTGAGGAGGTTGATGGTAAATTGTCTAGTACAATCCCTCTCCTAGGTGAAAATATTGATGGTAAATGGGTTGGTAAAAACTCTAGTATAGGTGAGGAAGTTGATGGGAAGCTGTCGACTGGATATGTCTAAATATTAATAATATTACTGATTTGATAGAGCGTGAAAGGAAGTCTATAGATTTTAAATCTCATTTTTAGCAATGGTTTTCATTGCTATTGCATGAAGTTCGCCAGAAAGGATATATTCGTTTATTTTAGAATAAACTAGCTGCTGTCTTTTTACTTTACTTTTTATATCATTGAAATCATCAGCTATTATGGTTGCCGAAAAGTGTACATTATCGTCACTTTGGATATCTGCAGTACAGTTTTTTAGTGAATTTTCTAAAATATCTTTTAATTGTTCTTTTGTCATTTTTCTCTCTCTTAAAGTTAACTGATAAATTGCTCTAAAATATCTTTAGCTCCGTGTACTTTTGCTAGTGATAATATTTTTGGATCAACATTTTTTAGTTTTAATTCAATCGAATTATTTTGAGCATATTTGATATACTCAATTATTAATGCAAGTCCGCTGCTGTCTGTTTTTTTACAACCTTTAAAATCAATTATCCATGCATTAGATATGCTTTTAAGACTTTTATTAAAATTTTTGTATATCAAGGCAACAGTCTTTAGGGTTAATTCACTATCAATAGTCCAGGTGTGGTTATTTATTTGTATCATTTTAGGTTTTGTAAGTTATAGTTTTTATCTAGTAATTTTGGATAGTTCTTTTTCTTGATTCGAGTAGTAACTTTTTCAGCAGCTTTTGTCATTTCTGCAATATTGGCATAAGGTTCAAATTGTTGCTGATATGTTCTTAGTATGCTTACACCAGCTACATCAAAGTCATAGATATGCCATTTGCCATTTTTTTGGAACATTTTAATGGCAAAGTCAGAACTTTGGTTATTATCTATGTTTGTTATTTTACCATTTACTACAACGATAGGTTTCTTTTGCCAGTTATTATCATCTTTATTAAACGGGAATAGAGTTATTCTATATTTACCTGCATAGGCAACATTTTTAGCATACATGAAAGTAAGCATTTCAGTTGCAGATTTGATAAATTGTTTTTGTTCTTCAGGAGTAGCTTTTTTCCACTTAGCAGTTCCAACTACGAGTTGAGCAATTACTTTAGGTGCAACTATTGGGATAATCTCATTATCAACTAGACGTAGTAGCTTATACGGGTCTTTTTTATATTCGCCAGCATTTTTGATAAGATTGTTCTGTGTTTTTACAATTGTATTATTAAGCATATTTACAGGGTTTTGTATTGCCCAGGCACTAGATATGCTCAAAATTAGTAAAAATAGTAATACTGAAGTTTTACGAATCATTTGAAAATCTCAAAAGTTAATTAATATGTATTGAGCTAAATTTTAATATAAAAAAGCTAAATTTGAAAGAAACAAGGCTTGTTATTTGCTATTAGAATCACTATTTTTGCCGGCAACAAATGTATTTATTAGTGAGCCTAAGTCAATTGCTGATTGTGTGTTTTCTAAGGCAATAACACTTCCTTGGTGTAAGTATTTATCTTTTTCAGATGAGCTAGAGTCATCATTTAGCCCAGCAATTGACATGATATCTTCTTTTGGAGGACTAAGCGAAATATAGTTATCACCTAAAATTCCGGACATTGATATCGCAGCAGAGTAGTTTGCGGGAATCTTCTGATTTGCATTTATTGACATACTAACTACAGCCATAAATCCATTATAGGTCTTTTCTAAAGAAATATTTGTAACTCTACCAATTTCAACACCAGCTATTTTAACTGATGCATTAGTGTGTAATGAGCCAATATTTTTAAATTGAGCTTCTACTGTGAATTTTTCTTCACTAAGCGATTTTAGAGATGTATCACTAACTTTGAATGTTAGAAAGAGTAGGCATAAAACTCCTATTATTATAAATATTCCTACAGAGACTTCAAAATATTTGTTTCTCATTAAACTCCTCCAAACATAATCGATGTTAAAATAAGATCTGCACCTAAGATACTCATGCAGCAGTAGACAACAGTCTTTGTTGTGGCTTTAGCAATGCCATTAGAATCGGCAGTGCAATAATATCCCTGATATAAAGCAATCCATGCTGTTATAAAAGCAAATACGATACTTTTAATTACTCCATTAGATATATCAGATAACACAACTGATGACTGTATATTGCTCCAAAATCCTCCATAGCTTATACCAAGGCCAGCCTCAGCTAGGACAAATCCAGCTAGTATAGCAACTGTACAAAAAATTAGTGATAAAATCGGGCCACTAATCATGCATGCCCAAAATCTGGTAGATAGGATAAAGCTTATAGGGTTAACGTTCATTACTTTTAGACTATTTATTTGGTCAGTAGCTTTCATTAAGCCTATCTCAGAGGTGATTGAGCTACATGCCCGCCCTGCAAACAACATAGCAGTTACAACAGGGCCAAGCTCTCTAAGTACGCTAAGCGCTACCATAACACCTAGTAGAGAGTGAGCTCCAAATTTAGCTAATGTATAATATCCTTGAAGACTTAATACTAAGCCAATAAATATTCCCGATGTTACTATGATTATTATTGAGTCAACACCAACATATTTAATCTGTGTTATACAGTCTCTTATACTAAATTTGTTAATTACAATATTTATTATTAATAGAATTGATTTTAAGGCGTCATGGATTAGAGAGATAGTTAGTTTATAAATCTTACTAAAAATAGACATTATTAATTCCTTAAAATTTCTTTTTCAAAAAAAGTTTTATCAAGATTTTTTTGATCTTCATTATGATCATCTAGAGGCTTACCAGCTAAGAAATTTATAATTCTTTTGTTAGAGCTATTTTTTATATTTTCTGGAGAATCACTTGCGATAACTTTTTTATTGCCAACAATAATTACATGATCAGAAATTTTTAAGGACTCTTGAATATCATGAGAAACTATAATAGAAGTCATATTCAGTGATTCATTTAATGTAGAGATTAGTTCTAAAAGTTTATTAAATGAAGCAGGATCTTGACCAGTAAAAGGCTCATCATACATCATAATATCTGGATCCATGGCTATAGATCTAGCTAAAGCAACTCTACGAGCCATTCCACCAGAGAGTTCACTTGGCATCATATCTACAGTATGGACTAGTCCAACAGCTTGTAGTTTTAGTAATACAATATTTCTAATTAGTTTTTCATTAAGCCTAGTATTTTTTCTTAAAGGAAATGCTATATTTTCATACACATTTAAATGTGTAAAAAGAGCCCCTGATTGGAAAAGAAACCCCATCTTGCGACGTAGTTTTTCAAGCTCTTTTTCTCTAGTATTTCTTTTTATGATAGCAGTATTTATACTTATCGAGCCAATATCTGGCTTTATTAAGCCTGCTATTAATTGAAGAACAGTGGTTTTGCCTGCACCAGAGGGACCAAGGATAGTCGTTATCTTATTTGAAGGGATAGTGAAGGAAATATCATCATAAATACAACGATCATCTCTATAAAAAGAGACATTATTAAAGCTGATATCACTCATGATGATCGAAATTAATTAAAAGGTATATTAACTTCTATAGTTGAGTTTTTGCTACTATCTTCAACTTTTAGATCAATATCTCTGATATTCTCTTCAGATAGGGCAATATATTTTTTCACAACTTCAATGATTTCATCTTTAAGCTCAGCTAGCAAATGACTGCTTATTCTAGAAGATTTAGGTTGTAGTTCACTCCTTTGATGAGCGACTATTATCTGTAACCTTTCTTTTGCTAATGAAGCACTCTTTTGTTTTTTTTCTAATCCAAAAAGTTTAGCAAACATAATTAAGATTTACCTATTAATTTTTTAAAGAAACTTGTTTTTTGTTCTGTATGTCTCATTGGTATATCTTTACCAAGTATTCTATCTACAGAGTCGTAAAATGCTTTAGATGCTATAGTATCCTCTAAATGAGTTATAGGGTGCCCACTGTTAGATGCTTCTAAGATATCTCTAGATTCAGGGATTATACCAACTATAGGAGTATATAAGATTTCACTTACATCTTCAGCTTTAAGCATAGCTCCAGCTTTAGCTCTGCTAGAATCATATCTATTAAGTATCAGATGCACTTCTTTAAACTCGCCTTCTTTTTGAGCTTTAAGAGTCTTACTAGAAAGCATTCCTAATATCCTATCAGAATCTCTTACAGATGATACCTCTGGGTTTGTAACTATAATTGCTGCATCAGCACATCTCATAGCCATTAAAGAACCTTTTTCTATACCAGCAGGTGAGTCACATAAAATAATATCAAAAGAGTTTTTAAGTTCTTTTATGATTCTGTCAACACCATCTTCCGTTAGAGCATCTTTATCTCTAGTCTGAGAAGCAGGTATTATATATAGATTATCGACTCTTTTATCTTTTATAATCGCTTGATTAATAGTTGCTTCTTCTTTAACAACATTTATTAAGTCATAAACAACTCTTCTTTCGCAGCCCATTATAAGATCTAGATTTCTTAAACCTACATCAAAGTCAATAACTACAGTCTTAAGGCCTCTTTTAGCAAAAGCATATGCAATAGCAGCACTTGATGTAGTTTTACCAACACCACCTTTACCTGAAGTAACTACAAATACTTTGCCTTGTTTCTTTTCACTCATTATTTAAGCCTCTTAGTATTTTAAAAACCTTCAATATGTATTTTATCATCTTGTAGATAAACTATATACCCATCAGTATCTTTATCATCAACAATTGTTTCATTATTTAGGGTAACGTACTTCCCTGCAATTGAAACTAGTTCTGCTTTAAGATCTTTGCAGATTATCCTAGCATTTTTATTTCCTGAGCTTCCAGCGATAACTCTACCACCTATTCTGCCATATACTATAACACTTCCATCTGCGATAACTTCAGCACCATTATTAACGTTTGCTGTTATTATTACATCGCAATCTCTAGCATTGATAGACTGGCCTGTACGAACATGTGTGGTGATTATCTTAGCTGATGTATGGGGCTCTTCATTACTCAAAGCTTCTTTGTTAGATCTACCATTTTTAAGGATGTTATAGCCAGCTTTTGCTAGTTGAGACTTTAACTCTTTATTAGTAACAACAAAACCTACGGGAATCATTCCATTAGTTTTAAAAGCTTCAATGACGTCCTCCAAGAAGCTTATTGTGCACTTTTCATCTTTATCTATATCTCTAACATCTATAGCAAAGGGGGTGTTATGGAAAAAAGATTCAGATTGAGAAACTTTAGAGTTTAATAAACTTTCAATCTGAGTGAACTCAGTAACATTAATATTAATGGCACTGATTGTATAGTTACCACCTTTAAAATGAAAAGCTTGCTTCATGCGTAAGGCCTTAAATTAGAAATTATCAATTATTTTATTTTAGCTTCTTTGTACATTACGTGTTTACGAACTACTGGATCAAACTTTTTGATTTCCATTTTGTTTGGCATTTCTCTTTTATTTTTAGTAGTTGTATAAAAATGTCCTGTCTTAGCAGAAGAAACTAATCTTATTTTTTCTCTCATTTTCTTTTCCTTTTTAGAAACTTATTAAATTTTGTGGCCTTGAGATCTAAGATCTTCAAGAACAGTATCAATACCTTTTTTATCGATAATTCTCATACCTTTAGAGCTAACTTTTAATTTTACGTATCTGTTCTCACTTTCTACCCAAAATCTATGAGTGTGAAGATTAGGTAAAAATCTTCTTCTAGTTTTATTTTGAGCATGTGACACATTATTACCAGTAGCAGGTCTTTTACCTGTAACTATACAAACTTTAGACATTAGAAACCCTCCCTGGGCATTAATTTAACTATTATTAATACAATATCTCGGTAATTCTAGTGTTTTTTTTATAAAAAGTAAACTGAAAAATCGGTTAAATTTTACTGATACTTAAATATAGTTTTGTTTATATTTTAAGATGGAGTACCTCCTGCTTGAGATGATTGTTCAATATTTCTATCAAAAGCAAAGTTGTCTCCGGAGTCTATTAACTGACTGTAGCTAGGATTGAAGTTTTTTACGGGAGGAGT
Organism: Francisella sp. 19X1-34; assembly: GCF_041102755.1. NCBI lineage: Bacteria > Pseudomonadati > Pseudomonadota > Gammaproteobacteria > Thiotrichales > Francisellaceae > Francisella > Francisella sp. 19X1-34. The sequence goes on along the minus strand of NZ_JBGCTX010000004.1, from coordinate 319 downwards.
AGGGTCATTATCGATTTTTATACTTGAACCACTAGATAGTTTGTTTTTTTGACTGTGTGTTTGAGTGGTTTGTGATCTGTTTGCTACTGTGTTAGATGAAGATAGCTGGTCACTAGGTGCTTGCTTAGTTAATATATATTTTTTTGTAACTGTCTGTTGTGGTGTAGTATTTTGCAATGTGGTAGATGATTTGTTTTTATTATTAGCTTGTGTTTGATTGCTTGATACGTTATCGTAGCTGTTTTGAGCACTTTGAGCACTTTGAGCACTTTGAGCACTTTGAGCACTTTGAGCACTTTGAGCACTTTGAGCACTTTGA
>NZ_JBGCTX010000003.1:0-69451 GCF_041102755.1 Francisella sp. 19X1-34 | reverse complement strand
GGTTTTTCGCTTATTTTAACCTAAAAACACTACTAAACCCTTAATTTACAATGCTTTTAATTCCGAACTGAGGTTATTATACCTTTTGTTTGATCATTTAGAGGGATATTTAAGCTGACAAAGTCACTTTCTTTAAATAAATTTTCTAAATCACTTTGTGAGCTTTTTGAATTATATTTTATTGTTTGCATTTCAAAAGCATTAGCAAGATGTTCTAATTTTTTACCTATATTACCATAACCAACAATTCCAAGTTTTTTACCTTTTAACTCAGTGCCTGTATTTGTTCCAATAGAATTAATCATATTATTATGATTGTTTACAATATTTCTTGCAAGATTAATCATAAAGCCTATTGTTAGCTCAGCAACAGCACTATTAGCGTACCCTGCAGAATTTTTAACTATTATTCCTTTTTCCTTAATAGCCTGGTTGTTGATATGGTCTATTCCTGAGAAAGCCACAGAAATAAAATCTAAATTATCAAGCTGGCTAATGACACTATATGAAAGTACTCTGTTAGTTAATAAAATAATATTTACTGATTTTAACTGTTCTATAAGCTTTTGATCATCATAGTTACGACTATCGAAAATACTTAATTTATGATCTTTAAATATCTCTTTTAGTTGGGTTTCTTGTTCTAGAGTCATACCAATTGGCTCAATAATTGCTATATTTTTCATCTTAATTTTCAGTTTTGTAGCGATATGTTTAATATTAGCAGTTACCGTAAACTATAAATATAGTTAATCAAAGAAATCTGAATAGAAATCAATATTAAATAGATAAAGCTTAAGTATAAAATCATTAAAAACTATATATTACGATTAACCCATAGCGTTTATGGACTAATAGTTTAGGTATTGCTATATTTAATTTTATTATCTATCAGTGTTTGATCACTATGTTAAATAAAAAAACACCTATTACTTGGATATTAAGTGCCTATTTTGCAATGGGATTTCCATTTATATTCATTGCGCAAGTATCATCTGTTATGTATAAGAATTTAGGTATAAATGATGTTCAAATTACATTCTGGACAGGTCTTTTAATTTTGCCATGGAGCCTTAAGCCTTTTTGGAGTCCTTTCTTAGAAATCTTTAGATATAAAAAATATATTGTTGTTATAGCCCAGTTTATAGTGGCATTGACATTTATTTTTGTCGCATTGTCTTTACCATTAGATGGCTTTTTTAGATACTCTATAGCACTATTGGCAATTATAGCATTTATGGGATCTACGAATGATATTGCAACAGATGGTCTTTATATAAATGTTCTTGATCCTATAACTCAAGCAAAATATATAGGTTGGCAAGGAGCTTTTTATAATATTGCAAAAATTATTGCGGCTGGACCTTTAATCTATTTGGCAGGGAGCTTACAAAATCAACTAGGAGCTGTAAAAGCTTGGGAAATTACGATGGTTGTTTTTGCAGTGTTAATGTTTGTATTGTCCTTATATCATCTTTTAGTACTCCCTAAAGAAGAAGCAAATAATTTACAGGATAAATCATTTAAACAGAGCTTTGGCGTTTTTAAAGATGTTGTGATAACTTTCTTTAAAAAGAAACATATTATTTGGTTTATTGTCTTTATAATTTTTTATCGCTTCGCCGAAGGATTTGCTATTAAAATAGCTCCGTTATTTTCCATATCTGCAATTAGTGCTGGAGGGCTTGGCTTATCTACTGAGCAATATAGTTTGATATATGGGACTTTTGGTACGGCAGCATTTGTTTTTGGCTCCATTGGTGGCGGATATTTTATTGCTAAGAGAGGACTTAGGAATGCTAGAATGGTTTTGGTATCTTGCTTTAATATTCCTTTCGCTGTTTATGCGTATTTGGCATTTACACAAACTCAAAATTATTATGTTATTTCAAGTTGTGTTGTATTAGAGTATTTCGGTTATGGTTTTGGATTTGTTGGGTTGATTTTATTTATGATGCAACAGGTCGCACCTGGTAAATACAAAATGGCACATTATGCTTTTGCAACATCAATAATGAATCTGGGATTTATGTTTCCATCTATGTTAAGTGGGTATTTTAGTGATTTGCTGGGTTATAAATGGTTCTTTATAGCTGTTTTATTTGCTACTATTCCAGCATTTTTAGTGACATACTTTGTGCCATATCGATATTCAGATAACAAAATAGATAATAAATCATAAGTAAAATTAAGGATTTTTAAAATGAAATTTGAGAAATTAAATATACCATTTGAGTCAAAACCTGAAGGATGCCAAGATGTCATTTGGAGATATTCTGCCAATCCAATAATTCAGCGCTATGCTATTCCAACATCAAATAGTATTTTTAATAGTGCTGTAGTGCCTTTTGAAAATGGGTTTGCTGGAGTTTTCCGTTGTGATAATAAAGCTGTGCAGATGAATATTCACGCAGGGTTTAGTAATGATGGTATCAATTGGGATATAAATCATGATCCAATTATTATGGATTGTGGAAATACTGAGATGATAGACTCTGATTATAAGTATGATCCTCGAGTTACATGGATTGAGGATAGATATTGGATAACATGGTGTAATGGCTATCACGGGCCAACTATTGGTATAGCATATACTTATGATTTTAAAAAATTCTATCAATGTGAAAATGCATTCTTACCTTTTAATAGAAATGGCGTATTGTTTCCAGAAAAAATAAATGGTAAATATGCAATGCTTAGTCGTCCAAGTGATAATGGGCATACACCTTTTGGTGATATCTATATAAGCTATAGTCCTGATATGAAATATTGGGGGGAGCATCGTTGTGTGATGAAAGTGACACCTTTTGACCAAAGTGCTTGGCAATGTACTAAAATAGGTGCAGGATCAGTTCCAATTAAGACAGATGATGGTTGGCTGATCTTTTATCATGGTGTGATTAATACTTGTAATGGTTTCCGTTATTCAATGGGTGCTGCACTTTTAGATTTACAGAATCCAGATAAAGTTTTATATCGCACGAAGCCGTATTTATTAGCACCAGCGGTATCGTATGAGCTTACAGGTGATGTGCCAAATGTAGTGTTTCCTTGTGCAGCTTTATGTGATGGTGAGAAAGTTGCTATATATTATGGCGCGGCAGATACTGTTGTAGGGATATGTTTTGGTTATAAAAATGAAATAATAGAATTTATTAAGAACAATAGTGTATAACTTACTATTGAGTCTTGCTAGAATTAGTATTATATAGTTATATATTAATTTAGTGTGATAACAAAAGTTCTTAAAATAATTAGCTCATTATTACTTATTTTTTTATCTATAGATTATTCATTTGGATATGCTCACACACGCTTAATGTTAGAAAATAACTGTAGTACTGATGCAGTTTTTACTATTACAGATAAAGATAGTGGTTATAGTTTTAAGAAGATCATCAAACCTTATCAGTATCATGTAACTAAAGTACTATCTAATGATAATTTCCTAGTTTCTACAACTTCAAATTATAATATAGGCTTTAAGTCAAAAAACTCATATGGCTCTGTTAAATATGAGCTATCAAATGCTTTCTTTTATTTCGGTGAGAAGGGGGCAAATAAAGCATTATTTAAAGATGCAATAGGTAATATAGAAGTAAATCATAGATTACATAATGATAATTATGAATACTACTGGACAAACTATTCTGTCAATATAAAAACATTAATTAATGGTAGTTTAATTACGCCAAGTTTTACAATTTCAGCATGTCATAAAGAAATTGATATCTTTAATAGTTTATTATTTGGTGTAAAAAAAGTTTTAATATTTGGTGATAGTTTGAGTGACCGGGGAAATCTTTATAAGTACTCATTACAGCTATTACCTAAATCTACACCATACTATAGAGGGATGTTTTCTAATGGCGAAGTATGGTCAGAGCAGTTTGCAAATAGACTGTATTTGAATAATATCTCTATCAGTAATTATGCTGTTGGAGGTAGTTCAGTTATAGTATTTCCAGAGTGGGCTGATAATGATACGCCATATGTGCTAGATGATCAGGTGGGTTTATATCTTAATTTAGATTCAGATGATAGTATCAAAGAAAAACTAGCCATATTTTTTGTCGGTGGCAATGACTATTTAACATCTAATCCAAAAATGGAAGATATTGATAGCGCTGTAAAGCAAGTTACAGATGGTATTATATATGCTATTGAGAAGGTTGGAGTAAAAAAAGTAGTTATTATAGGTTTGCCAGATCTTAGTATAACTGGTGAGTCGAAGTCTCTAAAAAATGAAAATGTTTTGAAAAAAATATATATAAAGCATAATCAAATTCTAAAAGCATATGCTAATAAACATGATATGAAATTTATAGATATTGCACTTGTATTTAATGAGATGGTTAATAACACTAAGAACTTTAATAAGAAATATCATGCTGATATAAGTCTAAATCATATTAAAGATTCATGCTGGTTGGGAGGGTACTTTTTATCTGAGAAAGCTAAAATAAATAAGGCGTATAGTGATTTAGAAAATAAGGATAGTTCTAGAGCCAAAATGGCTGAACTGTTAGATCAGCCATCAATGCAAAGCGTTATAGATGCAGGCTATACTGGGAGTATGTGTAATAACCCTCAAAGCTATGCATTTTGGGATCATGTCCATCCCACTTATCAAGTTCATCGAGCATTGTATGATCATATTATTAAAGAGCTTGGTGCAAAGTCCTATACAAAAGAAATAATGTAAAACTCTAAAAAGGTAGTCTATATAAATAGCTGACACCAAATTTTCATATAAACATATACCCCTTTGAAATAGTGGTTTTAAGGTGACAAGATCAATTTTATTTGTAATACTGTAAGTATATTCGTTATGGGGGACTGGTTGATGAACGAATTTAAATATAGTACACAAGATTTCAGGGAAAAAATCTTTACTCAGAAGTATAATAAATATGCTCCTCAAAAAGGTATACATCTTTACCATTTCCCAGGCTCACTTTATTCACAGATTGTTAGACAAGCATTAGCTGAAAAAAATACTAAGTATGAGAGTCATGTTATATTAATAAATAATGTATGTCAGCAATATGATCCTAAGTTTGTAAGAATCTCACCTTTTTGTGTTGTACCTATTCTTGTTATAGATGGCAAAGTTACAAATGATGCCTATAATATTACTAAATTTGCAGATAAGTATTTTTCTATACATGCGACATTATTCCCTACAGATAAAGAGCTTCAAAAAGAGTTTGAATATTTGCAGACATTAGTAGATAAAATTGACCCTGAAGTCCTAACTTATGGAGATGTATCTGTTGCTAAAAGACCTTTTATGTTTAGATTTCTTTCTAAGAATGGGCATCAAAATAAGATCGCAATTCTAGAAAAAAAGATAAAGAAGTATTCGAATGATCCTTTTTTAAGGAGAGCTTTTGAAGATAAACTTAAAACTATTTCTAAAACAAACAATATTGTTCATAACTCAAAGTTAATGAAGCAAACCTTACAGAATACAAAACAAGCTATAACCAAACTTGACGAGTATTTACAAAACCATAATGGCGAGTTTGCTTTAGGTGAGAATTTCTCAGCTATTGATATCTATTTAGGTATATTTTTATGGAGATTAGATTTTTTAAATCTTGGGAAATATTTGTGGGATGATAGTCCGTGTATAAAAAGGTATACAGAGACGCTTTGGCAGAGAGATTCTTTTAAAGAGTCTATTGTTAAACCATGGAAACAAATGAAAAAAGATATTCTTATCCCGATGCTTATTTCAAAAATAAAATCTAAATTAAGTTTTAAATCTTAAGCTATTAATATATAACTTATTAACTTGTAGAATATATACTTTTTTCGTAGACTTTCTGTATGGGGATTTGATTTTTGGGAGTTGTTTCTCAATGAGGGATTGGAATAGTCTAGAAAAAAAATATCAAAGTAGAGTTCTCTCTATAAGTAAGTTTTTAGATGGTAAAGTTTGTAAGAGTAGTGATTGTGTATCATTATTGGAAAGTGCTATCTTACCAAAAGATAAAGTCTGTATTGAAGGTGATAATCAAAAACAAGCAAGCTTTTTAGCCAAATCTCTGCTGGAATGCGATGTTTCAAAAGTAAACGATCTACATATGATACAGTCTGCTATTTCATTGCCTCAGCATTTAGATATCTTTGATAAAGGAATTGCATCAAAGGTTGATTTTAGTTTCTCTGGTCCTCAGTCAATTAGATTGTCACAAATGATTAAAAATAATAAGATTGAGATAGGTAATATTCATACCTACAATGAGCTATATGCTCGCATGGTAATGGATTTGACACCAAATGTAGCACTTATTGTTGCAGAGCAAGCAGATAGGGAGGGAAATCTATATACCGGAGCAAATACTGAAGAGACTCCCTCTATCGTTGAGGCAACTTCATTTAAAAAGGGTCTAATAATAGTACAGGTTAATGAGATTGTTGATAAGCTACCTCGTGTGGATGTCCCCGGTGATTGGGTTGATGTAATAATAGAGTCTCCAGAGCCATGCTATATTGAGCCACTGTTTACTAGAGATCCTGCTTTGATAGATGAAATCAAAATTTTAATGGCTATGATGGTTATTAAAGGTATATATGCTCCATATCAAGTTAATAGACTTAATCATGGAGTTGGCTTTAATACTTGTGCTATAGAACTAATTTTACCAACCTATGCAGAATCATTAGGTTTAAAAGGGAAAATCTGTAAGCATTGGATGGTTAATCCATTGCCGACACTAATTCCTGCTATTGAAGCAGGCTTTGTTGAATCTATCCACTCTGTTGGTGGAGAGCTTGGCATGAATGACTATGTCAAAGCAAGATCAGATATATTTTTTACAGGAAGAGATGGATCACTTAGATCAAATAGACTATTTGGACAGTTGGCGGGACATTATGGCTGTGATGTATTTATCGGAGCAACTCTACAGATGGACTTACAGGCAAATAGTTCAACTGCAACAAAAGGACGTGTGGCTGGATTCGGAGGAGCTCCAAATATGGGTTGTGATTCTTTAGGTAGACGACATTCCTCTTATGCATGGCTAAAAGCAGGGCAAGAGCTGACACAAGCAACCTCTAATAAGATGCCACGAGGAAGAAAACTAGTAATACAAATGGTTGAGACATTTCAGGGTTCTGGTAAGCCAACATTCGTTGAAAATCTTGATGCTTGGGATTTGCAAAAAGAAATGAAAGCAGATTTACCTCCTGTAATGATTTATGGTGATGATATATCGCATGTTGTTACAGAAGAAGGTATCGCAAATCTTTTGATGTGTAGAAATAAGGATGAAAGAGAGCAGGCGATTCGAGGAGTAGCAGGTTATACGCCAGTTGGATTAGCAAGAGATAAGCAAAAGGTTGCCAAGCTAAGAGAAAGAGGGGTGATTCAGCGTCCAGAGGATTTAGGGATAAAACTTAGTGATGCATCTAGAGATTTGTTAGCAGCTAAATCTATACGTGATCTTGTAGATATTTCAGGTGGACTATACAAAGCACCAAGTAAATTTAGAAATTGGTAGGTCGATCAATATGCAAAAATTAAACTATGTATTTGAGGCAACAAAATCAACAAAAAAAGGTTTAGCCTGTACAGTTGGTGTTGTGGGTTCTGGAAATTGTGAAGTATTAGTAAATAGTAATCAACAAGATAAAGTGATAATTGATATATTTACATCAGTAGATGGGTTTGATCAACTATGGCAAGCAGTATGTACAGACTTTGTTGATGAGTATAAGCCAGAAGCATTAAGCTTTACTATAAATGATAGTGGGGCAACGCCTGCTGTTGTAGCTCTTAGATTAAGACAAGCAATGGAAGTATATCATAAACAAGAAGTTCCAAAAGGTAGTAATTATCTAGAGCTTGATGCTAGAAGTAGAATAGCTTCTCTTTTTGAAGATTTTGAGGAGTTTAATTGTAAAAATGGTTGTTATAGTCATCATTTAGATGATTTGGGAATAACTGGTCAACATGATGATGGAATTGTTTTAGGTAGGGCTAATTTTAAAAATAAAAATGTGTTTGTTGCTGCACAGCAAAAAGATTTCATTGGAGGTGCTGTTGGAGAGATGCATGGTGCAAAGCTAAATGCATTATTTAAAAAAGCAGTAAAAGAAAGTGTTGAAGCGGTTATATTATTGATTGATAGTGGAGGTGTCCGTTTACACGAGGCAAATGCCGGAGAGATTGCTATATCTGAAATTATCAGATCTATACTTGCTGCAAGAAGGAATGGAGTCAAAACAATAGGTGTAATATGTGGTAAGAATGGTGCCTATGGAGGCATGGGAATTATTGCGGCAACGCTAGATTGTCGAATTGTTTCTGAAGTATCACGTATGGGAGTCTCAGGGGCAGAGGTTATCCAGGCTGTAAAAGGTATTGAAGCATTTGATGCTAATGATCGGGCTCTTGTATGGAGAGTTTATGGCGGTAAAACACGCTATCTAAATAGTGAGGTAGAGCTTTTTGCTGATAATAATATAGCTACAATAAAAATGAGAATTAGTGAAGCATTACAAAAAGAAGCCAGATTAGATTTGAAAGTAGTTAAAGTTGAACAAAAACTGCTTAAACAAAGGTTATTAGACTCTGGAGATTGTAGAGAAGAAGCAGAGTATCTTAATGAGAATAATTATGGCGAATTAGCTGATAAAATTTTTGATATGAATTATAGTGATTTTCTAAAAATAGCTGAAGATATCAAAAGGAGTTGATATGAAAACTAATGACTTTTTAAATAGTGTATTTGTTGAAAGCTGTAGCTATGAAACTATTGATGGTGTTATATTTGGTCAGGCCATTTTAGATGGTAAACCAGTTAAGATATTAGGTGTTGAAAACGATACTTTTTTAGGTGTTAGGCAAGCATTGTTAATGGCTGAGAAGGTTATTGAGATTATTGAAGAGGGTAAACTGACTCCTATTTTTATGCCTGTTGATGTAGCAGGTCAAAAGCTAGCAATGCAAGATGAATGGTTAAGTATGAATCAATATTTTGCACATCTTTTAGAAGCGTTGGAAGTAGCCAGAAATAGTGGTCATACGTTGATTTCTGCAGTATATAATCAAGCGATAGGAGGAGGTTTTATTGCCTTTGGTTTGATGTGTGATCAGATCTATGCACTTCCTGAGGCAAAAGTAGCAGTAATGTGGCTAGAGGGAATGTCAAAGGTTACAAAGATTCCTCAATCAAGGTTAGAAGAGCTTAGTAAAACTTCATCTGTGTTTGCACCGGGGATAGAAAATTTTAAAAACTTAGGTGGTATCCATAAAGTGTTAAGTGTGGAAGAAATCTCAGAGAATTTAAAAAAAGATTTATACCTAAATTATGATAATGATGAGCGTGCAAAGTTAGGCTTTGAGCGAGGGGGGCGAAAGTGGGCTTTACCAGTGATGGAGCAGATATTAAACAGCTAGAAAATTTATTAGATCGTCATAATATTGTTTATGTGAAACCTAATGCTACATTTAAGTTAGATGATTTTTATAAGAATAATTTAGATATTGTTAAAGCTTGGATCAAAAACTCGTATCCTTTAGTTGTAGCTAGACAAGAAAATATACAAAATGGAATTAAGCTTGCTGTTGCTACCGTAGAAAAAGGCCATAAAATAAAAGCGGCAATGCTGTTTGAAAGTGCTGATATTATTAAGATACAATTACCACCAACCTTAAAAGAAATATCTGAGTATTTCGGATGGCAGACTAAATCTTTTGAGAAAAATAAAATCTATATTTATGGGTCTTATGCTATTAGTTATTTGACTAAAAAAAAGCTTTTTACGGAGACTTCAGATATAGATTTGCTTTTGATATACCAAAATTATTCTTTAGCTACTTTAGACAATCTTCTTAATAGGTTACAAGAGTGTTTAAATTGTAAAGTTGATATTGAAGTACGTTTTAAAAATATTGGAGATATTAATTTAAGAGAGCTAATTAGTGATAAAACTAATGATCTAATATGTAAAACAAAATCATCAGTATATGCTATTGATAAAAGAAAACTATATGAGCTTGAACCAACCTTGTATGAGAACTAATTATAAGAAAGTTGCTAACTATGCTGTAAAGGCTCTTTTTTTAGAATTAAAAAGCTATCCTAAGCCCGGTTTGGTTAGTTTTGTAGATAGTGGTGCTCATAAGGATATGGATGCTAGGACTTTTTATAAGAGTCTATTTGCCTTAAGGAATTATTTTTCACAAGTTGTTAAATATGGGAATAAAGGATGTGATTTTTTTGAGCTTAAAAAATTGGCAATACAAGCTGAAAATACAATGTTAAAAGCAACAAATGGTATAAACACTCATAAAGGAGCAATATTTGCCTTAGGGCTTATAAGTGCGACACTTGCTTCTTTTGATGAAGTTATAAGTTTGCCAGATTTAAAAGAGAACTTTATTTCACAGTGGAAAAAGCCGTTACAAATGCATGATACATTGATATCTAAATCACGCCAGCAGCAAAGAGAGAAGTATAATATTAAGGGAGCTAAAGATTTAGCTATAGATGGTTATTCTATAGTTTTTGACTATTTTGAGGAGTTTGTACATAACTATAAACATAATGGCTTAGATATTGCTGTTATCAATGCCTATGGGTATCTGATGCAAAATATGGATGATACAAATATATTAAATAGATGTGGTCATGATACTCTTATATACGCAAAAAATCGTTCAAAAGATTTATTAAATTGTCAATCAACAGAGTTATTGAATAAGGCAGTTACTATGCATAGAGAATTCTCTTTAGCAAATATTAGTCCTGGAGGAGTAGCTGATATGATAGCTTTATTGTTGTTATTGGGTCAGTATTATCATAAGGATTTAGTATGGCGATAATGTATGCTTTTAGTGGGCAAGGTTTGCAAAATGCAGATATGTTTAAACTTTTATCTGAGGATGAAAGAGGAGTTGTTTTTTTAGAGGAAGCATCAAAGCTAGTCGATATAAATCTATTAAACAAGAATGAATTTAGTAAGTATTTATTTGATCAAAAATTTGCCCAATTATTTATAACTATACTATCTAAAGGTATTTTTGATTTATTGTCTATAAAGTCAGATAGTGGTCTTTGTGGCTATAGTTTAGGTGAGGCTATAGCATTTATTTGCTCTACTAATTTAAGTTTAGATAAGGCTCTAGATTTAGTATCAATGCGTGCTAGGTTTATGCTTGATGCGATAGATAATGATGAGAGTAAGTTTTCAATGATGTCTGTCAAAGGTGGTCTTGATGTTTTTCAAATCAAAGAAGTAGCAAATAAGCATAAGTGTGAGCTTGCCATTTGTCTTTCAGATACTCATGCTGTAATTGCTGGATTAAATAAGGAGCTTGAAGCATTTGCAAATGCAGTTAAAGAATTAGGAGCAAAATTTGTTAAAAAAATTAGTGTAAATGTTCCATCTCATACACATTTTCTAAAAGATGCGACACCTAAGTTTGCTAGTTATCTTAAGCAGTATGATAATTGCTCTCTTCAATATCCTATTATAGACTCATTAACTCTTAGTAAAAATTATTCTATTGGTAATGCCATAGATTGTTTGGCTAGAGAGCTAAGTACAACTTTACAGTTTGGTAAACTTTCTCAATGTGTATTGGAGTATGGTTATTCAAATGTGGTTGAAATTGGACCAGGTTTTGCTCTTAAAAATATTTTTAATTCGCATAATGCCTATACTAATTGCTTAAGCTGTAATGATTTTAGTAGTTTAAATGGTCTAAGAAAATATCTATAGTCAAAGCTAGTATTTTTTACTGATTAATCTATATGTTGATATAAACTATTTTAGTTATAATAATCAAAAACTAAAAGATATAGTTTATTTATATTTATTTAATTGTGATTGATTTAGGCTAGTAACTGTATTAGATTCAAACTTCATAGGTTTGTCACTTTTTGGAAATATAGCTGTTACCATGCCTTTATCATTTTTATAAATTATTGCACTATCAGCTGTTATCTGAACATTCCCAGTAGCTAATGAGGCAGTACTTTTAGTATCTGTTTGTTTAAGACTAGATGCATATCCAATTAAAGATACTAAGCATGAAATAGTGACGATAAATAGTTTTTTCATAAGTAGATTTTCAAGACTGTATATAAAATGATTGTATCAAAGATTTTAGATAAAAAATTTTTTTATTGCACTTGCAACTAGGATCTAAAACTTTTTAAATTTTAAAAAATTACTATATAACTATTTGACAACACTCGCTCTTATGATTATGCTAAAAGTATGAAAGAAATTTCATACAGATTATAAGCTAAGGCTTATAAACGTGTTGATTTGATAACTCAGCTTGCGGACACGAAAAACAATCTGCTAAAAGGGTGCTGGATATTTATCCTCCATCTCACAGATTTTTCCCAAGCTAAAGAGTCTTATAAATAGGAGAAAACTATGAGTAAATATTCTTTAGAAACTTTAGCAGTACATCGCTCAATACCAGAAAAAAGTGGCTCTGTACAAACACCTATACACCAAACATCAAGCTTTGTTTTTGAAAGCACAGAACATGCAGCGAAGCTTTTTGCACTGGAAGAGTTTGGTAGTATATACTCACGTTTAACTAATCCAACAGTAGATGAATATGCTTCAAGATTAGCTAATTTGCATAGTGCTGCAGGTGGTTTTGCTTGTTCATCAGGTCATGCTGCTCAATTTTTAATATTACTAAATCTACTTCAAAATGGTGATCATATTGTAGCTTCTAAATACTTGTATGGTGGTACTACAACGCAATTAACGCACACATTTCCAAGACAGTTTGGTTGGCAATCAACTTTAGTTGATATAAATAAACTTGATGAGGTTAGAGAGGCTATCCAAGAAAACACAAAAGCACTTTATATTGAGTCTCAATCAAACCCATCTGGTGTTATTGCTGATATAAAAGCTCTTGCAGAAATAGCTCATGAAGCAGGAATTCCTCTAATTGTGGATAATACAGTTGCAACTCCTTATTTATTAAACCCATTAGAGTATGGTGCTGATATTGTTTCTTATTCACTAACTAAGTATCTAAGCGGTAATGGGTCCATAGTTGGTGGTGCTGTGATTGATGGAGGTACTTTTGATTGGTCTGCTAATGATAAGTTTCCATTGCTATCAAAGCCAGATGCTTCATATAATAATATTACATTTGCTAAATCTTTTGGTAATCTTGCGTTTACTGTTAGAGGTATAGCTGTAGGTTTACGTGATATTGGTGCTACACTTAGTCCACATACAGCATTTTTAGCAATTCAAGGCTTAGAGACTTTAGGAGCTAGACTAGATAGGCATGTTAAAAATGCTGAGATAGTCGCGAAGTTTTTAAATGCTCATCCAAAAGTCAAAAAAGTAAACTACGCAGGTTTAATAAATTCTCCATATAATCTTTTAGCTAATAAATATTTTACTAAAGGGGTAGTAGGACTTTTAACAATTGAGCTAGAAGATGGTTTTGAAGCAGGTAAGAATCTTGTGGAGCAAACAAAATTATTTACTCATTGTGCAAATATTGGTGATGCTAGAAGTTTAATAATCCATCCGGCATCTACAACTCATTCTCAATTAAGTGAAGAAGAGAAATCACAGTCAGGTATTTCTAATGGTTTAGTTAGATTATCTGTAGGTCTAGAAGACCCTAGTGATCTAATTGAAGATTTAAAACAAGCTTTAGAGCATGCGGAGGTGAGTGATGAGGGTAAAAGTGAAAAAGTCATCTGAGTATTTTAAAGATTTGAAGATAAATTTTTCAAGTAAGATTAGCTTTAAGAAAACTAGTTTTAAACATCTTCGTATAGCGGTTGTAAATCTAATGCCTACTGTGAAAGAGACAGAAGAGCAATGGAAAGAGGTACTTTCACAGAATAACTCTACAGTTGTGGATTTTGTGTTTTTTTATTCTTTGATAAGACCGACTACTCGAGTAGATAAGAGTTATTTAGATAGGAATTATGCTAATTGGCAAGATTATAACTTTAATGATCTAGATGGCATTATTATTACTGGTGCTCCTATAGAGTTATTAGAGTTTGAAGATGTTGATTATTATACAGAGGTTTGTAAAATTATTACAAAGAGCCTTGAGCATAATATACCACTAATGTTAGTGTGTTGGGCTGCTCAGGCAGGGTTAAATTATCTGTATAATATCAAAAAAGAACGTTTGGATAATAAGTTATTTGGTGTATATGAGCATAAAGCTATTAATCAAAGCCATCCACTGTTAAAAGGTGTGGAGGGTCAACTTAAAGCATGTGTATCAAGGCAAACAGCTATAAAGGATAATAATGTTTTAAAGTATACAGATATTATTTTATCATCATCTATAGATGGCTTGGACTGCTTAGTTGATAAAACTCGCAATATAACATATATGTTTAATCATTTAGAATATACACAATCTACTTTAGAAGCTGAATATTTAAGGGATAAAGCTATAACTGATGATATAGCACAACCTTATAATTACTATAATAATGATGGGGGTATAGATTACTCTTGGAAAAATGATGGAGTAACTTTTTATTCTAATTGGCTGGATATTTTAAAAGAAAATAAATCTTAAATTTTATTTATCGAAAACTTCTTTATGTAAATAATTTTCTGATTTGGCGATAACTGTTGATACTGCAATATCTCCTGTGACATTAACTGCAGTTCTAACCATATCTAGTATCCTATCTATACCAATTATCAAAGCTATTCCTTCTACAGGTAAACCAACTTGTGATAATACTAAAGTCAAAGTAATAAGACCTATCCCAGGGATTCCCGCAGTTCCTATTGAGCTTAATGTGGCAGTTAATATAACTGTGATATATGCAGAAAGGCCAAGATCAATATTATAAATATGAGCTATAAATACAGTAGCAGCTCCTTGCATAATAGCTGTACCATCCATATTTATAGTTGCCCCAAGAGGGATTGAAAAGCCACATATTTGTCTATCTATACCAATTTTATTTTTTGCAGTATCTAAAGTTAAAGGGATAGTAGCATTACTACTAGCTGTTGAAAAAGCAAAAAGCTGAACAGGTAATAATTTACTGAAGAATTTGAAAGGGTTTAATCTTGCAAGAATTCCTATTAAGATGCCATTTGTGATAAAAAGATGAATAATCAGAACTAGTAGTACTGTAAAAAAATAACTGAAAATATGTAGAAACTTGCTAAATTCAGTCGTTATAACTAGTTTTGAAATTAGAGCAAAAACACCATATGGAGTAAGGCTTATTACGATATTTGTTAATGACATAATTACATTGTTTATATCTTGAAACCATTGGTTTATTCTTTGTCTAGAAGGCTCTTGAGTAAGACTTATAGCCAAGCCAAATAAAATAGCAAAAACTATTATTTGTAGTAGATTGCCTTGTTGAAATGATTTAAAGGGGTTCTCTGTAAATAATCCTAAAATTGTCTGAGTTAAACTTTGAGCCTGACCTGTATTATAGTGTAAATCTGTTGTAGCTATATTTGCTCCAGCACCGATGTTGAAGAATATAGCAATTGAAATAGCTAGCGAAATTGCTATAGCTGTTGTTATTATATAAAGGCAAATAGCCTTACCACCAACTCGACCAAGGATTTTTGGATCAGATATATTACTTGTACCACAAATTATTGATACGAGAACTAGTGGCACAACTAGCATTTTCATTAAGGTAATAAAAATAGTACCGACTATATCTAAAATACCGTTAACAAGGTATTGTCTAACCCAAAAAACATCAGAGAAAAAATGAAATATTGAGCCGAAAATAGCCCCTAAGATCATAGCTAGAATAATATTGCGAGTAAGCTTTTTATTCATAATTTATATCCTATTCTTTCAGTTAGAGTTTAACATTTAAGGGTAGGATTTGCTATTGTATGTGTTTTTATAATCCCCAAGCTTTAATAATATCTTCTTCAGAAATTTTCTTTTGATTAAGATTTTCAAAATAAATCATATATTGCTTTATAAGTTGGGCAATATACATATCTTCACCTGAGATATAGAAAATATTATTTTTATTACAGTGCTCTAGTAGACAATTCTTTTTATTATCCTTTTCAGGCATAGCATGACAAAATACTATTTTTGCATCTTTAACCAAACTTATAAATTGAGTATTTTGCTCAAGATCAGGTGATGATGAAATAGGCGTTGCATCTACTACTAGATCATAAGGTCCTTCAAAGTGAGGGATGTTTTCTATACCAAGCTCTTTTCTTTTTTGAGCTACTTTTTCAGTATTTCTACCAATGATAGTTACTTTGATACCTAAATCTTGCAATACCTTAAAAGCAACACCAGAGACACCACCATTACCATAGATCACAGCAGTTTTAATATTTTGTTTAGACTCTTTTATACCTTTAGCTAAAGCCGTTTGTAAGCCATGACAATCAGTATTATAGCCATAAAGCTTACCATCTTTATTAATGATTGTATTTACAGCTAGAGTTTGCTGAGCTAGAGGCTCTACATAATCTAAAAAGGGTATTACTTTTGATTTTAATCCATTATGAGCTGTTACCGTACCACCATTTATAAAAGGTGCTTTAATCGCATCAGTATACGTCTTTGCTGAGATTTTTCCCTCAAATGTGAAGTAGCAAAGATTTAGCCCTAATTTTTGTATAGCAGTATTATGTCTTGCTATTGAAGAATTACTACCAGATGTTGAGAGTAAAAGTTTAGTTTTAGAATTTATAGGGGTTTTAAAAATATCTACCATATATCTTAACCTTTTAGTTTATTAACTATGAATAATCATTAATGAATGAGACTTTAAGCTGGGAAGTTCACCAATTTTGACTTTCTGCAAAGTTTCTGTACCAGCTTGTTCATGATTAGCAACTATATGCCATTCTTTACTATCAGGCTTTGGTAAAAGATCATTTATATCATAATTATCAATGGCTGTAGCATTGTAGATGATAACAATATCTTTCCAGCTATCACCATTAGCATAGTTTTTAAAGTGAGAAATAATAACACCAGATTTGCTATCATGATGGGCAGTCGTTATATTTAGATTCTTATCAACGACTTCTCTATCGTTTATCCTAAATGCTGGATGTTCTTTACGTAGTTTTATAAGTCCTTTAACATAGTCAAAGAAATCTTTATAGTGTAGTTTGTCAGACCAATGAAAAGCATTTACTTCATCGTCACTTTTGTAACTATTATGATCTCCTTGTTTTGTTCTTAGAAATTCTGCGCCACCATGAAGAAATGGTATTCCTTGAGCTGTTAGAATTATTCCTAAAGCTAGGGCATTTTGGCGTACAAGAGTACTTTGGAAAATATCACTAGGTATGTTTTTTCTATAACAGTTTGTTGCAATATTATGATTCTGACTTTTTTCAATCTGATCCCATAATGTATAGTTATCATGCGCATCAGCATAATTCACAGATTCATTTGGTTTTGCAGTTAGATTATGGATTGAGCCTCTTAACCCCTCGATAACGTTACCTATATTTTGAGGGTTATGAGGGTTACCGTTTATAAAACCATTGCCAGGATTATTGTTGCCACGGATAGCATCTCTAAATGAGTCATTGAATATCGAAAAGTCTTGATTTCTTTGAGTTCCTCTATGAGTACCGTTAGTTAGTGGTGAATCATCTGCTTTCCAAGGTTCACCATAGATTATTACATTTGGATCTACTTGTTTTACCTTGGCGACTATATTTTTTATTGTATCTAAATCGATTAATTCCATCAGATCAAAACGAACACCGTTTATCTTATAGTTTTTAATCCAATGAATAACTGAGTCTTGAATAAACTTACTTACCATAGGGCGTTCAGTTGCTAACTCGTTTCCACAACCTGAACCGTTAGTAAAATTGCCAAACTTATCAGTTCTAAAATAGTATTTAGGCACTATTTTATCTAGATTAGATGTATCTGTCATATGGTTATAAACCATATCCATTACTACACCAATACCTTTTTGATGGAATTTTAGAATCATTTCTCTAACCCCCTTAATCCTTTGTGTAGGATCATAGGGGTCTAGTGAATAACTACCATCTGGGGCGTTATAGTTTTTTGGATCATAGCCCCAATTTCTGCTATCTTCTTGGTCAATTTTCTTCTCATCAACAGAGGAGAAGTCAAAAATAGGTAGTAGATGTACATGTGTAATACCAAGTTCAACTAAGCTATCGATTCCTGTTGAGATTTCTTTGTTACCATCGCTATAAGTTGAGTTTTGTTCTACTGCACCAAGGAATTTACCACGAAGATCTTCACTTATACCGCTCTCAGGACTTATTGTGAAATCACGTAAGTGCATTTCATAAAGAATAGCATCATCTTTACTAGTGATATTCTGTGATTGATCTTCAAGCCAGTTTTCTGGCATTAAGTCTGAGCTATTTAGGTTTACTAAGAAGCCACTATCACCATTGATACCTAATCCACAGCTATAAGGGTCAACTGCGTATGTTACTCTAGTATAGACGTTTCCTCTAGGATCTAGATCATCAAAGTATAGCCTATAGAGATAGTATTTATTTTCATAACTGTTGCGATTTATTTCTATATGATGTGTTCCATACTCAAGTTCTGCTATTAGTTCATAAGAGAAATCAGCTTGTTCTTTATTATTAGTTAGATCTTTATTATATAAAAGAACCTCAACTTTTTTAGCTGTGGGTGCCCATAGTCTCAGAGATATCGTATCTTGATTAAAGACTACTCCCATGTCATTTTTAGGATAGTAAAACTTATCAAGATAATTTCTCATTAGTACTTTTGTTGGTAAAAAAGTATTATTTGCACGGATTTCAATTAAATCGGAGCCTTTTATACAATTGGGAAGATTTGTAAGTATTATCTGTTGAGATTTATCTTTTATTGTAATATCAACGTCATCAATCTTATTAGAGTTTATCCATAGTTCAAATATTGTTCCAACCTGTGGTCTATCAGAGAGGTGAACCTTGATTTTATCACTTTCATCCATCACTGCATATTCTATTCTAGGGTTTGTCCTATTTATAACATCAACTAGTGATGTATAAATATAAGTATCACCATCAATAATATAATAGTTATTGCATTGCTCAGAGATATCAAAAGAATTGGATTGCTCGCTCCACTCATTATGCCAGTTCATTCCCCATGTCTTCTTTCTAGCGATAACATTGTCTTTATCACATAACGCATAGAAGCCAAAATCACTTTGACTAGATAAAAAAACTATTTCAGTTGATTGATCGTCGCCATATGTCCATAAGTCCCAGCTGAAGTTTTCACCATGATATTGACCATCTTTTTTTATAAAATGTACTAGAGTACCTTCTCGTTTTTCTCGAACTATTTCGAAACTTTTTTCAGCAGTGATTGATGGATCTTGTTTACTCACACATTTAATATCAATTTGAGATATTTCGTCACTAATATTTGGATCGACAAAAAGTTTGTTATCAGTAATGTGTATTTGAGAAGTTTCTGGAAAAATTTGCCAATCTACATCTACGATTCTACAGTGTTGATTAACTGATTTTGTTATAGCAACTAAATCAACTTTATAACCTAGAGCTATAAAATTCTCCGATGATTTTATTTCTAGCTTATTTGAATTAACTAACCAGTTAAAACTTAGAGGGATAAAATCATTATCATTTATTGAAACTTTAAATTCATTGCCTTCTAAATCAACTAGTATAAATGAGTATTGGTTTGTTCCTGGTGTAAGGTTTTTTATAGAAAGTACATCTTTAGCAAGCCATAAACTACCATCATCGTTATCTATAGTCCAAGTAAGTTTTAGGTCCTCTTGCTTTTGCCAATTGTTAAACTTTCCGACAACATATCCATGTAAGAAACCATTCGCTTGTATTCTAAATCTAATGCTATTTGTTTCATAATCAAGATTAATATCATGATCAACATTTAGTAAGCTAAAGTTTCCATGCTTGTCTTGAATCCATATGTTTTGATCTATAGTTTGCATATAATATAATTCTCTTTCAATTAAATATACGTATGATTATTAGGTTATTATGAAGTCACAGGTTTTAGAACTAATGTAGCCATTGGAGGTATCTTGATGCTGATTCTTTGATCAAAGCCATGAGAAGCTCTTGGCTCAGTAAATATTTTACCTTCGATAATTTGTCCAGAGCCGCCAAACTTAAGCTCATCTGAGTTAAATACTTCTTTATATGCTCCTGCGTTAGGTACACCAATGTGATAGTCATAGTATACTTCAGGAGTGAAGTTACATATAAAAATTAAATGATTACCAGCTTTATCACTTCTAACAAAAGATAAAATACTTTGTTCAGAGTTATTTGCATCTATCCATCTGAAACCATGATGATCATAGTCACATTCCCATAATGCTGTTTCATGACGATAAAAATCATTTAACTCTTTGAAAAATGTTAATGTTTGTTTATGAGAGTCATATTCATCAACAACTTGCCATTGTAACTGTTCATACTCGCGCCATTCAACAAACTGTCCAAATTCACTTCCCATAAAAATTAGCTTTTTACCTGGATGTCCTATCATATACGTCATGTATAAACGCAAACCTGCATATTTGTTCCATAAATCTCCCCACATTTTGTTAATTAGAGATTTCTTACCATGAACAACTTCATCATGAGATATTGATAGGATAAATTTTTCTGAGTAATGGTAAACCATTGAGAAAGTGATTAAATTATGGTGATATTTACGATATACAGGATCTAGGGAAATATATCTTAGAGTATCATTCATCCATCCCATATTCCATTTAAAATCAAATCCAAGACCGCCATCTGCTACAGGTGTCGAGATATCTGGCCAAGATGATGATTCCTCAGCAATTGTTAAAACACCTTTACAAGTATGTTTGAGTACACCATTTAATTCTTTTAAAAAAGCAATTCCTTCTAAATTCTCATGGCCACCATAAATATTTGGCTCCCACTGACCATCTTCGCGGTCATAATTTAAGTAAAGAATATTTGATACAGCATCAACACGAATTCCATCTATATGAAACTCATTTAGCCAATACATTGCATTTGATATCAAGAAGCATTTAACTTCATTTCGACCTAGATCAAAGTTTTTTGTACCCCAGCCTTTGTTTTCTGCTTTGTTATAGTTTTGATACTCATAGCAAGGGCTACCATCAAAATTGATTAGGCCATGCAGATCTTTACAGAAGTGACCTGGAACCCAGTCTAGAATTACACCGATGTTTTCATTATGAAGCTTATCTACAAGACGCTTTAGGCCTATAGGATCACCATGGCGACTATTTACTGAGTAAAAACCAGTTGGCTGATATCCCCATGAAGCATCTAAAGGGTGCTCATGAAGTGGCATGAACTCAACATGGGTATATCCCATTTCTTTGACATATTTTGGTAGAGTCTCTGCTATCTCATCATAGCTCATAAACTCACCATTTTTAGTTTTCCAAGATGCAAGGTGCAGCTCATAAGTATTTATTGGATTTTCATAATAATTAGTCTTAGCACGCTTTTCTAGCCATTTCTCATCATGCCATTTATATTTCGTTTTTGTATTGACTATAGAAGCCGTATTTGGTCTTAATTCAGATAAAACAGCATACGGATCACTTTTATGAACTTCTTGATTTGTATCTTTATTTGTAACTACGAATTTATACTTATCGCCATTTTTTGCCTCAGGTATAAACACACTCCATAAACCAGCTTCACTTATTGGAGTCATGTAATATTTATCATTAATACCCCAGTAGCTAAAATCGCCAATTACACAAATGCTTTTTGCATTAGGAGCCCATGTTGTAAATCTAATTCCTGTAGTTTCATTTTCTTTAGACTCATGTGCTCCCATAAAACTATAGGCATAAATATGTTTGCCTTCGTGAAAATAGTACTTATCTTGATCTCCTATGTTTGTTTGCATATTGAAATCTTGTTTTAAATCTTTCATTAAAAGCTCCTAAACCTAAATATAAAATTAATACATCCTTTATAAAAATAGGATTTGCTAAAAATTTATAAACATCACTGCTTTTATACTAACAAATTATTGGTAGCTATAGTATTAATAACTTTACTTCAGCTAAATAAATTATTGAAATATTGCAAGAAAAAAAACTGCAAATAATACGTTTGTTAGTTGTTCTAAATTGCGAAAGATAGTGATAAGATGATTAGCATATTAGTTTTATTTATGGAATGTTGATTATGTATTAATCAATAAAAACATCAAAGGTAAAATAAAGAAAATGGCAATTCAAACTGTATCGACGAAACCGTTTGCTAATCAAAAACCAGGCACATCTGGGTTACGTAATAAAGTCGAAGCTTTTAAGCAGCCTGGCTATCTAGAAAACTTCGTTCAATCAACTTTCAATTCATTAGAGAATATCACCGGAAAAACACTAGTAGTAGGTGGTGATGGCAGGTATTACAATAAAGTTGCAATACAAACTATTATCCGTATAGCTGCAGCTAATAAATTTGCTAAAATAATAGTTGGTCATAATGGTATATTATCAACTCCAGCTGCTAGTTGTGTAATCAGGAAATATAAAGCCTTTGGCGGTGTGATATTATCAGCAAGCCATAATCCTGGCGGACCAAATGGTGATTTTGGTATAAAATATAATATTTCAAATGGTGGTCCAGCACCGGAAAAAATTACAGAAAAGATTTTCCAAGAAACTCAAAGTATTGATAAATACTATATAAGTGATGCTAGCCAAGATGCTATTGATTTAAGCAAGCTAGGCACATATGCAATAGAAAGTACAACTGTAGAAGTTATTAACTCAGTAGCAGATTATGCAGAGTTAATGCAACAAATATTCGATTTTGATAAGATTCGTGAACTTTTCAAAAAAGGTTTTAAAGTTCGTTTTGACTCTATGAGTGCAGTTTCTGGACCTTATGCAAAATATATTTTTGAAACAGCATTAAATGCTCCTGCTGGTACTGTCGTTAATGCCGAACCTTTAGAAGATTTTGGGGGTCTTCATCCAGACCCTAATCCTGTAAATGCTGCGGATCTAGTAAAACATATGCGTAGTGGTGAATATGATTTTGGTGCAGCTTCTGATGGAGATGCAGATAGGAATATGATTGTTGGTAAGAAAATTGATGTGGCGCCATCAGACAGTTTAGCTATCATGGCTGCTAATGCAAATCTTATCCCAGCATACTCAAAAGGAATTAAAGGTGTTGCAAGATCTATGCCAACATCAATGGCTGTCGATAGAGTGGCAGAATCTTTAGATGTTCCATGTTTTGAAACTCCTACAGGATGGAAGTTTTTTGGTAATCTCCTTGATGCTAATAAAATCACATTATGCGGTGAAGAAAGTTATGGAACTGGGTCTGATCATATTCGAGAGAAGGATGGGGTCTGGGCTGTTTTATACTGGTTGAATTTAGTAGCTGCAACAAATAAAAATATAGATGAATTGGTTGTTGAACATTGGCAAAAATTTGGGCGTAATTTTTATTCTAGGCATGACTATGAAGCAATTGATAGTGATATTGCTAATCAGATTATGTCTTCATTAAGACAGAAGGTGTTAGAGTTAAAAGATACTAAACTTTGTGGTCAAAATGTGAAATTAGCTGATGATTTTAGTTACAAAGATCCAATTGATAATTCAGTTTCAAGTAAGCAAGGTATAAGAGTAATTTTAGAAGATGGTTCGCGTGTTGTATTTAGGCTATCTGGTACAGGGACACAGGGAGCTACCTTAAGAGTATATTTAGAAAAATATGAGGCGGATATTAATAACTTTAATATTCCGACACAACAAGCATTAGCTGATTTAGTAGATATCGCTGAGAAGCTAACAAATATTAAGTCATTAACAGGAATGAAAGAACCAACTGTTATAACCTAATTTTTTTATGAAATATTAAACAAAGGAGTTAATAATATTATGAAATATTCTGATACCTCGCCAAATCATCAATTATATAAAAAAGCCATGGCCCTGGTTTTAGCTGGAGGTCGTGGTTCGCGCTTATATAACTTGACTGATACTCGTGCAAAACCTGCAGTTTATTTTGGTGGTAAGTTTAGAATTATAGATTTTGCATTATCAAACTGTTTGAACTCAGGAATACGTAAGATAGGTGTTGTAACTCAATATAAGTCACATTCTTTATTACGTCATTTACAACGTGGTTGGGGATTCTTGAGGGGAGAGTTGAACGAGTTTATAGATTTACTTCCCGCGCAACAAAGGGTTAATGAAGAGCATTGGTATAGAGGTACTGCTGATGCAGTTTATCAGAATATTGATATTTTACGCTCATATTCTCCTGAATATGTTATTGTCTTAGCGGGCGATCATATTTATAAAATGGATTATTCAAGAATGTTACGTGACCATGTAAAAAGTGGTTATAAGTGTACAGTTGGTTGTGTTGAAATACCTAAAGAAGAAGCTTTTGCATTTGGTATAATGGGTATCAATGAAGAGCGTGAAGTAACAGGTTTTATTGAGAAGCCTAAAGACAATGCGCCAACAATACCAGGCGATTCTGATAGATGCTTGGCGAGTATGGGCATATATATATTTAATTCAGATTATTTATATGATCTACTGGAAGAAGATATTGCAAATGATACATCTAGTCATGATTTTGGTAAGGATATTATTCCAAGAGTAGTAAAAGAGCAACAGGCTTTAGCTCATCCATTTAGTATGTCATGTGTGCCAAGAGGTGATGGTGTTGAGCCATACTGGAGAGATGTTGGAACTATAGATGCTTTTTGGGAAGCAAACCTTGATTTAGCAGAGAATATACCAGAGTTAAATCTTTATGATAAAGATTGGCCTGTTTGGACTGCCCAAGAGCAACTTCCACCAGCAAAGTTTGTTCCAGATTCAAAAGGTAATCATGGTGTTATAACTAATACGCTAGCTTCTGGTGGGTGTATAGTATTAGGTTCAGAAATATCAAAAACATTAATGTTCTCTAATGTGAGAGTTTTATCATACTGTAGTATTGATCAGTCAGTAATTATGCCTGATGTAGAGATTGGTGAAAACTGCCGTTTGAAAAAGGTTATCGTTGATAAAGGATGTAATATTCCTGCTGGTATGGTGATCGGAGAGAACCCCGAAGAAGATGCTAAAAACTTCTTTAGAACAGAAAAAGGTGTGGTATTAGTTACTAGACCTATGATTAATAAATTAATAAAAAAAGCTAATTAATTATAAGAGAAAATCATGCGAGTTTTACATGTTTGTAGTGAGTTATATCCATTACTAAAAACAGGAGGGCTTGCAGATGTTACAGCTGCATTACCTCCTGCATTATTAGAGTTAGGTGTTGATAGTAGAGTATTAGTTCCTGGCTTTCCCGCATTTATAGATAGCATTGAAGAAAAAGAGTTGTTAATAGAGTTATCAACAAAATTTGATGGTCAAATATCTATATTTCTAGCAACAATTCCAGGTACAAAAATTAAAATATATATAATTGATGCACCTGCTTTATATAATCGTCCAGGAAATCCTTATACTGATAAAGATAATAATGAGTATACAGATAATTACAAAAGGTTTGCTCTATTAGGCTGGGTTGCGGCTGAACTAGTAAAAGGGTTAGATTGTAAGTGGATTCCTAATATAGTGCATGGCCATGACTGGCATTCAGGACTAGTTCCAGCATATATAAAAGCAGCAGAAATCGCAACCGGTATAAGAAGTGTTAAGACTGTATTTACTATACACAATTTAGCATACCAAGGACTTTTCCCAATGGATATTTTTCCAGAGTTAGGCTTACCTAAGGATTTTCTAGGTATGGATGGTATGGAGTTTTACGGTCAAATATCTTTCTTAAAGGCCGGTTTGAATTTTGCGGATAAGATAACTACAGTGAGTCCAACATATGCTAAAGAAATTCAGTCTCATGAGCAAGGCTGTGGTTTAGATGGATTACTTTCTAAGAGAAGGAGTGATTTATATGGTATCTTAAATGGAGTTGATCCAAATGTTTGGAATCCTCGTATAGACCCTATTATAAAAAATAAATACTCAAAAGAGTCCGTTGCAATTAGTAAAGCAAAAAACAAATCGTTTTTACAAAGATCCAAAGGGCTTAAAGTGCAAAATACAGCGCCGTTATTTGGTTTAGTTAGTCGTTTAACAGAGCAAAAAGGGCTGCATCTTGTAATTGCTGGTTTAGAAGAGATTATATCTAGAGGCGGTCAGCTTGTTTTATTAGGAAGTGGTGATCGTATTTTAGAAGAAGAGTTTAAAGCAATAGCTGAAAAATATCCTGAATCTGTATCTGTACAAATAGGCTATGATGAGCGTTATGCTCATGAGATTGTTGCAGCCTGTGATGTTATTTTGGTGCCTTCTCGTTTTGAACCTTGTGGTTTGACACAACTCTATGGATTAGTTTATGGAGCTTTACCTCTTGTCCATAAAGTTGGGGGCTTAGCAGATACAATTACAGATACATCATTGGAGAATTTAGCTGATAATACTGCAACAGGTTTTGTATTTGAGAAGTTTACAGTAGATGATTATAAACGAGCTATTCGCAGAGCTTTTGCGTTATATGACCGTAAGGTTGATTGGCGAAAAGTTAGAAAAATAGCTATGCAACAGGATGTAAGCTGGGGTGCCTCAGCAAACAGACTTCATGGTATTTATCAACAGTTAATTGAAGAAATAGATTAAAAAAGACCCAAAGATCTTGTATAGAAAATGTTTTAATGACATTATATTGCCTAATTACATCAATATTTTAAATGAAGTAAATTTCTTATTAAAGGTTTTATTAAAATGAATGAAAAAAATCAAATTGAATTATATCTTGAAAAAGTACTAAACTGTGATGTTAGTCAAGCAAATGATCAAGATTTGTACTATGCTTTATTAGGGTATGCTAAAGAGCAAACAGAGAAGCTTCCTGAACAAAATTACAAAAAGAAAATTTACTATATTTCTAGCGAGTTTTTGATTGGTAAAATGTTAATTAGTAACCTGATTAATTTAGGTGTTTATAATGATGTTTGTCAGATACTAAAAGATAGTGGTAAAGATATAGTACAGATAGAAGAGTTTGAACCAGAACCATCTTTAGGTAATGGTGGCTTAGGAAGGTTAGCCGCTTGTTTCTTAGATTCTATAGCATCTTTAGGTATTCCTGGTACAGGTATTAGTTTGAACTATCACTATGGTTTATTTAAACAAAAATTTAAAAATCATAGCCAAAGTGAAAAGCCGAATCCTTGGATTGAGAAGTTAGGATGGCTAAATAAAACTAATGTTAGCTATAAAGTAGATTTTAATGACTTTAGCGTTAAGTCACAATTGTGCGAGATTGATGTAGTAGGATATAAAAATAACTTTGTAAATAAATTGTGCTTATTTGATATAGCTAGTGTTGATCCTGATGTGATAGAGGATGATATTACATTTGATAAAACTGCTATTGAGAAGAATCTGACACTATTTTTATACCCAGATGATAGTGATGAAGATGGACATCTTTTAAGAATCTTCCAACAATATTTTATGGTTAGTAATGCTGTGAGTTTAATCTTCTCAGATATTACTAAAAATGGTTATTCATTAGAAAGCTTACCTGAGCATGCGGTTGTACAGATTAATGATACTCATCCAACTTTAGTTATCCCTGAATTAATCCGCCAATTAGTTGCAAATGGTATTGATATAGATAGAGCTATAGAGCTTGTTAGTAAAACTACTGCTTATACAAATCATACTATTTTAGCTGAAGCTTTAGAAAAATGGCCTTTGAGTTATTTAGAGAAGGTTTTATCTAAAGAGATGGTTGGAATCATTAAATATCTAGATAGAAAAGTTAAAGAGCAATATAAAGATCATGATTTAGCAATAATTGATGATAATAATTGTGTGCATATGGCGCATATTTGTATTCATTATAGCTTTAGTGTAAATGGAGTTGCTGCTCTTCATACTGATATTTTAAAGAACTCTGAATTAAAACATTTTAATGACATATATCCAACTAAATTTAATAATAAAACTAATGGTATTACCTTTAGACGTTGGTTATTACAAGCAAACCCAGAGTTAGCATCTTATTTAAAAAGCTTAGTAGGTGATAGTTTTATTCAAGATTCTAAGCAGTTAGAAAAGCTACTAGCATACCATAATGATAAAAATGTATTAGCTAAACTTGATGAGATCAAAAAAACTAAAAAAGAACAGTTTATAGAGTTTGCAAGCTATTATTCAGGCGTTGATTTATTAAAAGACGGTATCTTTGATGTTCAGATTAAGCGTATTCATGAGTATAAGCGTCAGCAGATGAATGCTTTATACATAATTCACAAATACCTTGAGATCAAGTCAGGTTTATATCCAAAACCTAAGCGCCCAATTAACTTTATTTTTGGTGGTAAGGCTGCTCCTGCTTATACGATTGCTAAGCATATTATTCATTTGGTTTTATGTTTACAAGAGCTAATTAATAATGATGAAGAAGTTAATAAGCATATTCGTGTACTTTTCGTTGAGAATTATAATGTAAGTGTTGCTGAGAAGTTAATCCCTGCTACAGATGTATCTGAACAAATCTCTTTAGCTTCTAAAGAGGCTAGTGGTACTGGAAATATGAAGTTCATGTTAAATGGAGCTATCACTCTTGGTACTATGGATGGAGCTAACGTTGAGATAGCTGAGTTAGTAGGAAGTGCTAATATTTATACATTTGGTAAAGACAGTGATACGATCATTGATTTGTATAAAACTAATGGTTATAAATCGATAGATTATTATCATAATCCAGTCATTAAAAATGTTGTTGACTTTATAATCTCGCCAACCTTAGTATCAATTGGTGATAAAGATAAGCTAATTGCTTTATTTAATGAGCTAATAAGTAAAGATTGGTTTATGACTTTGATAGATTTGGTTGAGTATATTAAGGTTAAAGATCAAGTATTTAGAGATTATGAAGATCGTGAGCATTGGTTAAGAATGAGTTTAGTAAATACAGCTAAATCTGGTTTCTTTAGTTCTGATAGAACTATTAGCCAATACAATAAGCATATTTGGAAGATATAATATATAAACATGTTTTTTCGCTATTTGCTTCGCAAATTTTAGCGACATACTTTTTTCATGGCAGAAAAAGTATGCAAAACTGCCTAGCACTGTGCTATCGCTTTACTGTGAACTAATGACAGTTACAGAACTCACTAAAGTTCAGACAACCGTAACTGTCTATTCATTAGCTCACAATAGCTTAACGCAATGTGCGTTTTAATTTAGAGAAAAATATATGAAAAAAACTGGAGTGTTATTATCAATATCAAGTCTTCCTAGCCATTTTGGGATTGGTGATTTAGGTAAAAATGCCTATAAATTTGTAGATATCTTAAAACAAGCAAATATTAAGATATGGCAAGTATTACCACTTACACCGTTAGGCTATGGTAACTCACCATATCAGTCTAGTTCATCATTTGCTGGAGATGAAATATATATAGCTATTGATAACTTGGTTGAGATAGGTCTATTAGGTGGATCTGATATCAAATATTGTAATGCTGATTTAGATAAGGTTGATTACGAAGTAGTTAGGTTGCATAAAGATAAATTACTGCAGAAAGCTTTTAAAAATTTTAAAGCATCTAATGATGAGAGTCTTAACTTAAGATATCAAAAATTTATTGAGGAAAATGATTGGGCTTTAAACTATGCTATTTTTAAAGCTTTTAGAAAAGCTAATAATAATCAAGCTTGGAATCTTTGGCCACAAGAGTATAAAAACTGGATCAAGGATAAATCTATAGAGCTTGAAGAATATCAGTCAGATATTGATTATGAACTATTTCTACAATATGTATTTTACAAACAGTGGTTTGAGCTAAAAGAATATGCAAATGAAAATAATATCGAAATCATGGGAGATTTACCTATTTATCTAGGTTTTGATTCTGCAGATGTATGGGAACATCAAGATGTATTTTTATTAGATAAAGATCAGAACCCTACTTTTGTAGCAGGAGTGCCTCCAGATTTTTTCTCTGAGACAGGCCAATTATGGGGAAATCCATTATATAATTGGAATAGATTAAAAGAGATTGGCTTTGAATTTTGGGTGGAGCGTTTAAAAGGTAATTTTAAACTATTTGATATTGTTAGGATTGATCATTTTAGAGCATTTGATACTTATTGGAAGATTCCAGCAGATGCTAAGACAGCAATAAATGGCGAATGGGTCGAGGCTCCGGGATATAAGTTCTTTGATACGGTTTTTGAGGAATTACCTAATGCAAATATTATTGCTGAGGATCTTGGGGATCTACGCCCTGAAGTATTAGAGTTACGCGATCACTATAATCTAAAGGGTATGAAAGTATTTCCTTTTCATTTTGATCTTAAGACTAGTAGATTTATTGATGATGCAAATATTGTTGCTTACTCTGGAACTCATGATAACAATACGCTAAAAGGTTGGTATTTTGATGAGTTAAATCGCTATCAAAGAAAACTTCTAAAACGTTATTTTAAAGCTAATGATAAAAATATCTTTAGAAAAGTTATTAGATATTTACTAAATTGTGATGCTGAATATGTCATTCTACCAATACAAGATATTTTAGAACTAGGTAGTGAGGCTAGATTAAATACTCCTGGTACTGTGGGTGAGCCTAATTGGCAATGGAAGTTGGTTGATTTTAAACTTTTAGAATCGAAGACTATTTGTATTTAATTCAGAGTGTGTAGCCTCATGCTGATAAGCAGGTAGATTAATACTATATCTTAATACTTCAGCACCAAAGGTTTGGTTAAATATAGGTACAGACTGAAGGTTGTCACTCATAGAAACTATATATCTAGTAAATATCTGTTCAGGCATAAAAAACGATAAATTTGTTAGGCTATTATCTTGTTTACTATCATTATTAGCTATGAGATTTTTATAGTAATCCAAACTAGATATTTTTATATAATTATTTATTAACATCCAAATATGGTAGAATCTTTTACAAAATTATAGTTATGTGAAAATTTTAATTAGTATGCTTACATTTCAAGAAATTATTTTAAAACTACATCATTATTGGGCATCTAAAGGTTGTGCTATTATTCAGCCGCTAGATATGGAAGTAGGGGCTGGGACATTTCATCCAGCTACAACTCTAAGAGCTATAGGTCCAGAGCCATGGACAGCTGCGTATGTTCAGCCGTCAAGAAGACCAACAGATGGTCGTTATGGTGAGAACCCTAATCGTACGCAACATTATTATCAATATCAGGTTGTAATGAAACCATCACCAGATAATATCCAAGAGCTATATTTAGGTTCACTAAAAGAACTTGGTATAGATGCTCTAGAAAATGATATTCGTTTTGTTGAGGATAACTGGGAGTCTCCAACACTAGGTGCCTGGGGACTTGGCTGGGAAGTATGGTCAAATGGCATGGAGATTACACAGTTTACTTATTTCCAACAAGTTGGTGGGCTTGAGTGTAAACCTGTGATGGGTGAGATTACATACGGTCTTGAGCGTCTTGCAATGTATATCCAAAATGTTGATAGTATGTATGATTTACTTTGGGCAAATACTCAGAATGGGCCTTTATATTATCGTGATGTATTTCTACAAAATGAAGTTGAGATGTCTACTTACAACTTTGAAGAGGCAAATGTAGAAGAGCTATTTAAACAATTTGATTTGTTGGAAAAAGAAGGGTATAGATTAGTTGAGAAAAATCTTCCTATTCCTGCTTATGAGTTTGTCTTGAAAGCTTCACATACTTTTAACTTATTAGATGCTCGTCATGCAATATCTGTGACAGAAAGACAAGGATATATTTTGAGGGTAAGAAAGCTAGCATTAGAGATTGCTAAGGAATACTATAGCGCTAGAGAAAGGTTAGGTTTCCCAGCATTTAAAAAGTAGTTTATTTTTTATATGCTATGGCAGATATCTCAACTAAAGCACCAATATTTTGATGTAGCACACCTAAGGCCGTTGATCTAGCAGGCTTGTTAGGAAAGTACTTTTTATATTCCTTATTAAAAGCATCAAAGTCTTGTTGCTTCGCTATAGCAACATTTACATCAATAATATCATTTAAAGAGTAACCATGTTTCTTTAAAGTCTTTTGAATCAGAAGAATAGCTTTTTGAGTTTGTTGAGTTATATTCTCACCTTTTAATGATTCATTATGAGTTTGGGCATTTTGACCAGATATATATAGGAAATTTCCAGCCTTAACTGCTGGTCTATATAGGCTATCAGAATACCCTATCGATATAAGGCCTATGAGTAATATGGTTATGATTAGTTTTTTCATTATAACTCCTATTCATTTTTTTGAGACTCTAAACTTAGAAATTCTAGCACATTTTTGAGTGTTTTATATGGGAGAAATATTGCTTTGCATTAATAGTATTAATAGTTAAAATATGTAAAACTTCCCGGCATATTTTAGAGTTTTGTTTTAAATTATGAAGTCTATATTAGAGATACTTACTTTTCTAAATAAAAAGAGTAAAGATATTAAGAGTATACAAATAGAGTCTATTTTTTTAGATAGTCGTAAATGTGATAATAAGTCAGTATTTGTCGCGCTAAAAGGGCAATCTACTGATGGCAATAAATATATTGATAATGTTATCTCTAAAGGTGTCAGTTTAGTTTTAACTGATAGTATTAAGTTTGAGGATAGGGATAAAGTCTTTTATGTCGAGGGTTTAAAGGATAAGCTAGCAAATTTAGCTATATGGTTTTATGACTATAAAAAGCCTAGAAATATAATAGGTATAACAGGTACAAATGGTAAGACTTCAATTTCTAGTTATATTGCACAACTTATAAATTTAAATACCCAAAAATCATTATTGTTAGGTACAAACGGTAATGGTATTTATCCAAGTTTAAAAGAAAGCTCTCATACTACGCCTGATATCTTATCTTTATATCAGATAATATCAAGCTATGATCATTATCAAAATTTAATAATGGAAGTATCTTCTCACTCATTAGATCAAAACCGTGTCGCAGGAATAGATTTTGATGTTGCTGTATTTAGTAATCTAAGTCATGATCATCTTGATTATCATAAAACTATGGATAATTATTTCAAAGCAAAAGCTAAATTATTTGAGTTTAAAAGTTTAAAGAAAGCGGTTATAAATATAGATGATGATTATGGTAAAAAGCTTTGTGATATCTGTAATTGTGAAGTTATAACTGTAAGTTTGAAATCCAAGCAAGCAGATGTCTATTTAAGAACAAAAAGTATAGATAATATACAAACAAGTTTTGAGCTATATACTTTTCAGGAATATCTAGGGACTTATCAAACAGCTTTAGTAGGTGAGTTTAATTTGATGAATTTGGCTCTAAGCTTTGCTGCTTTAGATGGGTATATTGTTAGAGAGGCGCTTTTAGAGAATATAGTTAATGTCAAGCCTGTAAAGGGGCGTATGGAAGTTATTCAGCTAGACAATGGAGCTAAAGTTATAATAGATTATGCACACACTCCTGATGCTCTAGAAAAAGTTTTGCAAACGCTACAAAATTATTCTCAAAATACTTTATGGAGTATTTTTGGTTGTGGAGGTGATCGAGATGCTACAAAAAGACCTGAAATGGCTGCAGTTGCTGAAAAATATGCAGATAAAATTATCGTTACAGAAGATAATAATCGATTTGAGAGTATAGACAATATTTTTAATGATATTAAAAAAGGTTTTAAGAATATAGGTCAGCATAAGTTTATTTCATCTCGTGAAGAAGCTATAAAATATACTATTGAAAACTCCAGATCTGGAGATATTATTCTTTTAGCTGGAAAAGGTCATGAATGTTATTTGGATAAAAATGGTGTAAAAGAGTATTTCGATGAGCGAAAAATTGTTAAAAATATAATCAACTAGAATTATTTCTAGATATTTTATTTCAATAGGAATGTTAACTAAATTTGGTTTGCTATGTATAACTATTTGATATGTATTAGAAATTTTGTAGAAGTTGTTAAACATTCAAGCTTTTCGAAAGCTGCTAGAGAACTAGGGATAAATACATCCCAGCTTAGTAAACAGGTTCGTTGGTTGGAGTTAGAAAACAAGAGTGTTTTTCTTGAAAGGACTAAAAAAAAGGTATTGTTAACAAAAGCTGGAGAGGTATTTTTTTTACATTGCCAACGTGTACTGGCAGATGTTAAAAATATGCGTGAATGTTTTGACTCTTTATCAGATGAACCTAGTGGTAAAATTAAATTCTCTATTCCATTAGCTCTTATGATTAGTCCTTTAATGAATATAATTACAAGTTTTTTAAAAGACTATCCGAAAATTTCTATGGAACTCTATGTTGCAAATTCTGTTGCTAAAATAGTAGATGGTGATTATGACATGATTGTTAGTGCGATAGAATATCATGATAAGCAAGTAATAAAAGTTCCTTTCTGCTCACTTGAATGTAAATTGTTTGCATCCCCTGAATATATAAAGAAAAAAGGTAACCCTAAAAATATTAATGATTTAGAGAGCCATTATTTAATATCTAATAGAAGAATGAAAGGACCTTCACATACTTTAACTTTTTTAGATAATACTAAGGTGAAAATGCCTTGTAGATATACGACAGACTCTAATTTATTAAATATCCATGCCGCTAAAAAATCACTTGGAATTTTTGCTGCTTCTTACACGGAACTTTATGAAGAAGTCTCTAATAAAAATTTAGTTCTAATTGATGTTGGCAAGAAATTACCTGATATTAGTACCTATATATATCATCGTCCCGTAAATAGTACATCTCCGGTAGCTATTTTTGTTAGTTACTTATGTGAACATATTAAAGATTTAGTTAATAAAGTACCTGGGATGTCTTTATTACCACAAGATTAATCGACAAAATTTTTCCAAAGGATGGCCTTAAGTTCAGTATTTACAATGTGTTTCTGTTCTGGAAAAGATACGTTTCTTATAACGGTCTGTTTAATTAATTTAAAAGCTATATCATAGAATCAAAATTAATCTTGATTTTAGGTATATATCATGCAAAAAATAAAAAAAATATCATTACTATCAATCGTATTATTAATAACATTAATAAATTTTTCTAATGCCAGACAAACTGGAGCGTACAGTTTAGCGATTAATAAGCCTAGAATGAGTAATCATATATATTCTGATTCATTTTCTGGGGGAGATATACAAAGCAGATTACAAGAGCTTAATAGAGGTTAGGTAAATAAGTTAAATCAATAATTTAAGATCGAAAGTTTACCTTTTAGAGACTGACCATAATTTATCTAAGTATTTGTGATTAATATAATATTCTCTTATAATAGTCTGTATATATGATTTATTTCTAATAGTTAATGCTTAAAAGGCTGACATTGTCATTTTTTACCTTATTGATATTATCTGGTTGTAGCTCAATTCAATTTAATTCAAATCCTAATAGCTTTGTAACTTTTGGTTCTGAGAAAATAAATTTCTAAATAGTATTTATTACAGACTTATTTTAAACTTAAGGTATATTTATAAATTTTATCTTTAAAAAAATGATCAAATCACTAAAGCAGTTAGCAATACAAGTAGGCTTAGAATATATCGGTGAAGATATTTCAATTCAAACAGTAGCTATTAACTCAAATGAAATAAAACAAGATGCTTTATTTGTAGCGATTGTAGCTAGTCGTGATGGACATGAGTTTATACCGAGTGCTATTGCAAATGGAGCAAAGGCTCTTTTAGTCTCAAAGAAACAAGATTTAGATATTCCACAAGTAGTTTGTGCTAATACTATCAAAGGTTTACGAGCTTTAGCAAAAGAGTATCGTAAATCATTAAAGATGCCGATAATTTCTCTAACAGGAAGCTGTGGGAAAACAACTGTAAAAGAAATGATTGTAACTCTTTTATCTGATAAAAAAGTACATTTTACTCAAGGTAATTTCAATAACTATCTTGGTGTGCCTATGACAATATTAGAAACACCTCAAGATGTTGATTTTGCAGTAGTAGAAGCAGGTACAAATGTTGGGGGAGAGATAAAAGCAGCAACTGAGATTATCCAACCTGATATTGCGATGATTACAAATGTTGGAGCAAGCCATTTAGAAAATCTCAAAACCTTAGATGGTGTGATGATAGAAAAGGGCGAACTTTTAAAAGCATTACCTAAAGATGGTTATTGTGTAGTAAATATTGATGATGAAAGAATTCCTACTTATGTAGATAACTTAGATTGTAATAAGATAACTTGCTCTATAGGTAAAGAATCTGCAGATATTCTGCTTTTAGACTATCAAGTATCATCAGAATATTATGATGTCAGAGCTAGAGTCTTTGATGAAGAGTATACTTATAGATTACCTAATATTGGTAAACATAATTTGTTTAATAGTATATTAGCTATTGCAAGTGTAATTGCTGCAGGTATTAAACCTATTGAGTTTTTAGCAAATACTCAGAAAATAAAAAGTTATAAAGGACGATTTACCAGTGAAAAAATAACTGATAACCTAACTTTAGTTGATGACACTTATAATGCTAGTGTTGCTGCAATGAAAGCAGCAGTTGATGATTTGACTGATTTTCAAGGTAAGAAAATACTTGTTGCAAGTTCTATGAAAGAATTGGGCGATGAGGCTGAAAATTACCATAGACAAATGGGGCAATGGTTAAAGCAAGCAAATTTAGATAGAGTATTCTTATTTGGTGATAGCCAGCTGATGAGTTGTGTACTTAAAGAAGCTAATGATCAGAAGATAAAATATTATGAATCGAAGGAAAACTTAAATAATGACTTACTAAATTTTATAAAAGAGTATCAGCTATGTGAGACTAAAGTAATAGTTAAAGGGGCTAGAAGCTACCAAATGGAAGAGATAGTTGCTTTTATAAAACAAAACTATAGGTTAATTTTATGAAAAAGATCTTTTTTGTATTAGCATTTATTTTTTCAGGATGCTTAGCTTTTGGTAATAGTATTGTTAAATATCCATTGTTTGAGTCTCAGCAGTTGTGTGATAGTGTTAAACCATTTTGTGGTGATAATTGTACAAATAGTCCATTTTATCCAACATTATGCGAACCTACTAAACACGGTTCAGCTTGGTCAGGAGGTGGAGTTGATAGTGAAACAAAGCAGTTGTATTGTGCTGATTCTACTTATGCGAATTGTCACTACTCAGGACCGCCATCTCCAACTGGTATAAATCCAAATAATCAAGCTCTACCATGTAAGATTTCTAAAGATGGTAAAACTGCTAATTGCAGATGTAAGGTCTTTAAAGGTCCAAACTATGTGAATATTGATGGGATTATGAATTTAGGTGTATATTATCAGACCATAGCAGTATGTGGGAAAGATGGCTCTAAATGTAAAAATTTATCAACTTGTAAACCTGATGGTAGCGGTAAATGTAAAGGTGTAGAAGCACCTGTGTGTAAATATATAGCTAAGCAAAATAGTAATGATAATAGTGCTTCTTTTATTCCAGGAGCTGATCTGATTTCTACTTATAGTTTTGATATGAATAAAGATTATGATATTGCTAAACCAGGGCAGGGTGTTAAATGTCAAAATATTGATGTGGCTGGTTGTATGACGCAGCCATGTAAGTATGAAAAAGGCTCAAAAGAGTATGCGACTTGTAGTTGCCCTATTACAAAAATGAAATCTGTAATATTAAGCCAAAAAGGAGTTTCTTGTAATTTACCCAAAGGTTATGTTTGGGAATAGTTTTATTAGACCTTAGTTTTGATAATATTTAATACTCTTCTTAAAGGCTCAGCTGCTCCCCAAAGTAGCTGGTCACCTACTGTAAAACAGTGAAATATATCATCAGCTAATAAAGATGGTTTAATACGCCCAATAGCAATATCAAGAGTTCCAGAAGTTGCCTGAGGTGTTAGGTCTTTTAATGTATCTTCCTTATTGTTCTCAACTACTTTGACCCATTGATTGCCTTTAGAGATTTTCTCTTTAATTTCTTCGATAGTCAGCTTTTCTCTAAGTTTTATAGTTAGTGCTTGAGAATGTGATCTTAGACTAGGTACTCTAACACATACACCATCCACAGGAATAGTCTTTTGAGTTTCAAGGATTTTGTTTAGCTCAGTTGCTGCTTTATATTCTTCTTTAGTTTGACCATTATCCATAGCAACATCAATCCATGGTAAAAGATTATAAGCAAGTGTTTGTCCGGTTTTTTGCTGTGGTATCAAATCAGTATTTTTTGAGAGCTCGCGCAGGGTTTTTTCTCTTTTTAAAATATCTTGGCTTAAATCATCTGCTTTATTTAATAAGGATGTTTGTTTTAAGAGCTCTTGCATTGCTGCAGCACCAGATCCTGAAATAGCTTGGTAAGTGCTAGAGTTAACCCATTCAACAAGATTCTCTTTTAATAAACCAGCTATTGCAAGAGACATTAAACTAACTGTACAATTACTACCAATAAAATCTTTTTTGCCATTAGTTATGGCATCAGTTATCTGATCTTGGTTTAAAGGGTCTAGAACTAAAGTGCTATTTTGATCTAGGCGTAGTGTTGAAGCTGCATCTATCCAAAAGCCTTGCCAACCACTAGCCCTTAGTTTTGGGTGGATCTCTTTTGTATATTCGCCACCTTGACAGCTTAGTAGAATATCCATTTTACTAAGCTGTTGTATATTAAAGGCATCTTGTAATACCCCATACTGCTGCATAAAACCAGATGGATTTTTCCCAGCTTGTGATGTCGAGAAGAAAGTAGGTGAAATGTTATTAAAATCATCTGATTCAACCATTCTAGACATTAAAACAGAACCAACCATTCCTCGCCAACCAATAAAACCAACTCTAAGCATAAAATCCTCCGTAACTACTAGTGTATATAAGCTAATGATAAAGTATAATACAAAACTAACTAATTTAATATTTGTTAAAATCTTAAGGTATACAATGATAGTACATAAATTTGGAGGAAGTAGTCTCGCTACAGCAGAAAAGATAAAAAATGTGTCTAATATTATAGAATGTAGTGATGAAGCAGTGGTTGTTTCTGCATCGGGAAAAACTACTAGCAATTTGCAAAAAGCTATAGATCAAGCAATAGTCGGTAGTGACTATGAAGAGACACTTAATATAATTTTGGAACATCATATTCAAATTATTAGTGAGCTAACTCCAGAAGATGAAACTATCAAAGCCTTAGTTATTAGAGATTTACGTAATATAAGAAATATTTTAAATACTATTACTATTACAAACTTTTGTGCAGATAATCTAAGATTTTTTATTTTAGGTTTTGGTGAAATATGGTCAGCAAATATTCTAGCAGCTTATTTAAAATCAAAGGGTGAAAACACATATTTTATAGATGCATCTGATTGCTTGATTGTTAATGATAGTAGTTATCCAGTAACGGTAAATTGGCAAAAAAGTTTAGAAGAGTTAGAAGCAATAAAGAGAGAAAATTCTGCTGATGTATATGTTATAACTGGATTTGTAGCACAAAATAAATATGGTAAGAGAACTATCTTGGGTATGAATTGTAGTGATTATTCGGCTGCAATTTTTGCAAAGCTCTTACAGGCTGAAAAGCTCTATATTTGGACAGATGTGGCTGGTGTATATAGTGCAAATCCTCAGGTTGTACCAGAAGCAAAACCTTTAACGCAATTGACTTATAAAGAAGCGTTAGAGTTAGCTTATTTTGGAGCATCTGTTGTTCATCCTTTGACGATTACACCAATGGCTATAGAGAGAACTCCTATATATATTAAAAGTAGCTATGCTCCTGAAGAACCAGGTACTAAGATATGTGCAGATAAAGATGAAAACCAAGGTCTTATAAAAGGCTTAACAAGTGTATCAGATGTTGCTATAGTTCGAGTACAGGGTGCTGGAATGATTGGTGTTTCAGGTATATCGTTTAAAGTATTTGGAG
Organism: Francisella sp. 19X1-34; assembly: GCF_041102755.1. Taxonomy (NCBI): domain Bacteria; kingdom Pseudomonadati; phylum Pseudomonadota; class Gammaproteobacteria; order Thiotrichales; family Francisellaceae; genus Francisella; species Francisella sp. 19X1-34. The sequence continues at coordinate 29,561 of NZ_JBGCTX010000003.1, read as the reverse complement.
CATTAGAAAAAGCTGAAATATCAGTAATGATGATATCTCAAGCAAGCTCGGAATATTCTATATGCTTTGCTATAGATAGTCTAAATGCAGATAATGCAATAGATACTCTAAAAAGAGAGTTCTCTAATGAGATAAAAAATAATCTCATAGAAGAAATAGTAGTTCACAAACATCACTCGCTAATTACAGCTGTTGGTGAAGGTATGAGAGCAAAAACTGGATCACTTGCAAAGTTAGTGAATTCTCTTAGATTAGCAAATATAAATATACATGCTATTGCGCAAGGATCATCTGAGCGAAGCGTTACTTTTGCTGTTAAGACAGAAGATGAAGCTCGAGGTGTTCAAGCAATGCATCGTCACTATAATACTATAAGTGATGATATTGCGATTGCTGTGATTGGAGCTGGGAATATTGGTAAGGAATTTATCAAACAAATGAAGCAGACATATCAAAACTGGTATGAAAAAGGTATAAACCTTGTGCTTATTGGTGCTACTAACTCAAAACAAATGAAAATAGTTTATGAGAATTTGTTGTTTGAAAATATAGACACTTTGCTTGAAGAAAATGTTGAGCCAGTAAATTTAGAAAAGCTAGCTGAGTTTATGTCTCGTGCTTCAGCAGTTAAAAAGATTATTATTGATGCAACAGCAAGTGAAGAAGTATCAAAAAGTTATATTAATTTCTTACAAAAAGGTATAAGTATTGTAACACCAAATAAATATGCAAACTCTGGTAATTATGACTACTACCATGATTTAAGAAAAGTCGCTAATGAAAGCGGCTCTATGTATTTCTATGAAACAAATGTTTGTGCAGGGTTACCTCTTATTGCTACCTTACAGAGTATGGTGCGAAGTGGAGACCAAGTTAAGGAAATAAAAGGTATCTTCTCTGGAACTTTAAGTTATTTATTTACACAGTTAAATAATGGTGTGATTTTTTCAGATGCTGTAAAAATGGCATATGATGCTGGTTATACAGAGCCTGATCCTCGTCAAGATTTATCTGGTATGGATGTAGCTAGAAAAACTATAATTTTAGCTAGAGAGATAGGTTTAAATCTTAGTCTAGGTGATTTAACCATAGAAAATTTGGTACCTGAAGAGCTAAGAGAGTGCAGTGTTGAAGAGTTTTTTGAAAAGCTACCGACATTTAATGATCAGATAATGAGTCAAATACAAGATAAGAAACAAGATCTTGCAGGGGTGCACTATGTAGGTTCTATTAATAATGGAGCTGCAAATGTGGGTATTCAAGCTTATAATGAGTCTAGTCCCTTTGCTAATGTTAAAGGTACTGATAATATAGTAATGATAAATACTCAAAGATACACACAGCCAATGGTTATCCAAGGCGCTGGAGCTGGTATTGAAGTGACTGCTGCGGGTGTTTACGGTGATGTTATAACTGTAATAAGAGAAAAATAATTATGAAATTAGCGAATGTAAATTTTGCTAAAGCTTTTGCGCCAGCTACTAGTGCTAATTTTGCAGTTGGCTATGATCTGTTAGGTTTTGCTTTAGAAGGTGTAGGTGACACTATAGAGCTTATCAAAAGAGATGATAATAACTTAATTATAAAGCAAATAACTGGTACAACAGGAGCGGATAAGCTCCCATATGATAGCGATAAAAATGTTGCTACAGCTGTTATTAAGAAATTCTTGACTGATAAAAATATAAAGATAGGTTTTGATGTTTATATTCATAAGGGTATAACTCTTGGTTCAGGAATGGGAGGCTCAGCAGCATCTTCAGTAGCAGCATTAGTAGCAATGAATGCTTTTTTTGAGCAACCATTATCATATGATGAGTTAGTTGATTACGCGATCTATGGTGAAAGCCTTATATCTGGAGCTTATCATGGTGATAATGCTGTGCCTTGTATGTATGGGGGTTTGGTTTTGTTACAAAGCTCAAAACCATGCAAAAAAATACAATTGCCAATGGCTGATTGTGAAGTAGCTATCGTTTGTCCTGAGCTGTCAATTGAGACAAAACAAGCTAGAGAACTTCTAAAAGAGCCATATGATTTACCAACAGTTGTTAAGCATGGTGCATGTTTAGCTTCAGTAATAAGTGCTTTATATACAAGAGATTTAGATTTATTACGCAATAACTTAAAAGATATACTAGTTGAGCCAAGAAGGGCAAAACTAATTACTGGTTTTTATGATGTGAAAAGTGCTGCGTATGAGGCTGGAGCACTTGGATGTGGGATATCAGGTTCTGGACCTACAATGTTTGCATTAGCAACAAAAGATAATATTGCAAATGTTGTTCAAGCTATGCAAAATAAATTTAATGAATTTAACTTAAAGTCTGACAGTTGGATTAGCACTATGAGTGAAAAAGGTGCATATATATTAGAAAAAGGGTAGTAAAGGTTATATAACAATGAATTTTATTAGTACAAGAGATAAAAATATTAAAGTTTCACTAAGCGAAGCTATGCAGTCAGGGTTAGCTCCTGATGGAGGATTATTTGTCCCAGAAAGATTCCCAACAGTTAATTGGCAGAATTTTGATAAAGATATAAGCTATGCTGAGTTTGCTGCAAATACATTAAGAGAGTTTTTTAAAGATGATGAATTAGAAAGTTCATTAGATAATATTTGTAAGAATGCATTTACTTTTGCTGTGCCAGTAAAAAGATTAGATGATAATACTTCTGTTTTAGAACTTTTTCATGGTCCGACTTTATCATTTAAGGACTTTGGCGCAAGATTTCTAGCAAACTGTTTAAGTTCTATAAGTAGTGATAAGCCTTTTACTATTTTAGTTGCAACTTCAGGAGATACAGGATCTGCTGTGGCAGCAGCATTTCATGGTAAAAGCAATATCCGAGTGGTAGTAATGTTTCCTAAAGATAAAATATCTAAGAGACAGGAAAAACAAATAACTTGTTGGGGTGATAATATCCAAGCTGTAGAGGTTGAAGGTGTTTTTGATGACTGTCAAGCATTAGTTAAAGAAGCATTTAAGACATCATGGTGGACAGATAAGACAAAGTTAAATACATCAAATAGTATAAATATTGGTAGATTGTTACCTCAATCAACTTATTATGCATATACTTCATGGCAGTATTATCTACAAACTGGTAAAAAGGCCAACTACATTGTACCATCTGGAAATATTGGCAATATAACAGCTGCTTTTTGGGCTAAGCAAATGGGCTTCCCAATTGATGAAATATCAATGAGCTTAAATGCAAATGATACTGTTATAGATTATTTAAAAACAGGTGAGTTTAATCCAAGAGCTAGTGTTGAGACTTTAGCAAATGCTATGGATGTAGGTAATCCTAGCAACTTTGAAAGATTGTTATATCTACTTGGTAATTATGAGAATTTTAAAAATAATGTAAAAGCTACTTGTGTATCAGATGCTGAAATAAAGGATGAAATAAAGCAAGTTTATAAACAATATAACGAAATTGTTTGTCCGCATACAGCAACTGGGTTTGTGGCTAGAAAGCAAAGCGATAGTAACAAAGACTATATAATTGTAGCTACAGCACATCCTGCTAAGTTTGAATCTGTAATTGAGCCAGTATTAGGTATAGAAGTAGCACCAACAGAAGCGCTACAGCAGTTATTAGACAAAGAACAGCACAAAGTATTAATAGATAAATCTATGAAGGAGCTTTGTGAAGTTTATTCAAATGCTTTTGATATTTAATCCAGTAAAATATGTAATTTACGACTTATTTGTAGAATCTATTTGAAAACTATAATTTAACATTATCAATAATAGAAAGAATTCTATAAAAAACTATTGTCATCCTCGTGCTTGACACGGGGATCTCCTGACTGTTTAAAAGATTCTCGCCTTCGCAGGGAACGACCATAAGCCTTTAAATCAACACTTTTGAGATATATGATCAAGAACCTGCTTTTTTGAAGAAGATAGGTTTACCCAGAATATAATCCAAAGAATAAAAGATGCTAAAATTGCAATTAACCCAAGTAAAGGAATCATAGACAAGAAACTAATACTAAAGTAGCAGTAAAATAGAGTTGGATTGTAAGTTGCTTTTACACCAGTATTACGGGAGAAAGTTTTTGCTTGTTCAGATATTTTAGTAACACAAACAATAATAGCTACCATATTCCATAATGGAATTAATTGAGTCCAAAACCAAGCACTATTAATTTTATCTGTTTGATTAGCGTTACTATAAGCATTAGATAAGCTTTGTTGCGACATAATATATTTAACAGCAATGAATATATAAATAGCAAAAAACACTAGAAATATTACTATAGGAAGTAAGCTGGTATCTTGTTGAGAGCTATTATAATATGATGCTATAGCGATAGATGAAACTCCAATTAGGCCTAAGAAGACAATCAATATTTTTTTTGACATTACCTTACTCCTTATAGTATATAAAAAATTAGAGAGTTATATTAAATAGAATAGGATACGATAGTAATTTATTCAAAGTATTTATTAAATTATTTAGTTGATACTAGTGACCTGTGTTATATCTCCATCTTTTGAGATTTTTATATAATTACCATTTTTAAACCAGTCACCTAATACATATCGAGTATAACCATCAGCAATATGTATCGCCATTTTGTGTGTATGGCCATGAATTACAATATCACAATCTTTACGGTATTTATTGATGCCTTTAGTAGTTACATCGATATTAGGTTTTTTTGTGTTTTTAGAGTAGCTATGACTGCGAGCTTTTTTAGCTAATCTTTGGCGGAAAAATAATGGTAGTTTTAAAAATATAAATTGTAAGACTCTATTTCTAGCTAGATGTCTATAGAATAGATAGCTTTTATCATCACCACACATGCGATCACCATGAGCTAGAACTATTTTTTTATCAGCAATATTTAAATAATATGGATCTTGGATTAGCTTAACGCCACTTTGTTGGGTGAATTTTTTACCAATTAAAAAGTCACGATTACCATACATAAAAAGGATCTCTAAACCTTTGTCATTAGCAAGTTTTAGATAGCTAGTAATTTGGTGATAAAACTCATCAGTATGATCATCACCTATCCAATAGTCAAAAAAATCACCAAGAATATAAAGGCAGTTATTTTCAGATGAGATACCTTCTAAAAATTTTCTAAATATCTCAGCAGTTTCAGCATGAGAGATATTTAGATGTAAGTCTGCAATTATATATATATCTTTGTTATGAACCATATTTTTTACGATAGTCTTTAAATTTATTAATCATCTCTTGGTCAAGATTTTCTTTAACATACTCAAAAATGCTTTCGAAATTTGTCACAGCTAGTACTGGGATATTGAAGTCTTGAGATATTTTTTTTGTAGCTGAGATATCGCTATCTTTGGCTTTTTCTTGACGATCTATAGATAGAACAACACCTGCAATTTGAGCATTTATTGTTTTAAGCTTATCATATGACTCATAAAAAGCTGTACCAGCTGTCATGACATCATCAACTAATAGGACTTTTTTATTTGTCATATCAGCACCAACAAAAACTCCACCTTCACCATGAGTCTTTGCTTCTTTACGGTCAAAAGCATAAGGGATATCTATATTGTGCTTAAGAGCCAAAACCGTTGAAATAGCCGCTACTAAAGGTATCCCCTTGTATGCAGGGCCAAATAAAACATCATATTTTATATTACTTTTAGCTATTTTTTGAGCGTAATAGTCTGCTAGTGTAGCGAGCTGATTACCAGAGTTAAACAAACCAGCATTAAAGAAATATGGGCTTATACGTCCTGATTTTAGTGTAAACTCTCCAAATTTAAGAACCTTACTTTCAAGGGCAAACTCTATAAACATAACTCATCCTTAGAGTATTTAAATCTAGCTATAAGTATAAATAATAATTCATATAATACCAAGATAATCTATTAAACAAGTTATCTTGCTTATAAAAAGCTACAAGTGTATTTAGAACTTATAAACTGCTATACTTTAGACACTTAATACAGTTTTTAAAATATTGATGTCAAAACATATTCATATCTTGGGCATATGCGGAACTTTTATGGGTTCTTTAGCAATCCTAGCAAAGCAAAAAGGCTATAAAGTTACAGGTTCTGATACTAATGTATATCCTCCGATGAGCACTTACCTTGAGTCTCAAGGCGTTGAGATATTACAAGGGTTTGATTGCTCACAATTAGAGATAAATCCAGATGAAATTATTATTGGTAATATTATGACAAGAGGTATGCCAATAATAGAAAAAATCCTTGAAGAAAAACTAAATTATTTCTCAGGTCCTGAGTGGTTATATCAAAATATTCTTAAATATAAAAAAGTTATTGCAATAGCTGGGACACATGGGAAAACCACTACTACAACAATGACTATAAAAGTACTTGAACAAGCAGGCTTAAATCCTAGCTTTTTAGTGGGTGGTGTCAGTAGTGACTTTGGAGTTTCATCTCGTTATACTGATTCTGAATATTTTGTTATTGAAGCAGATGAGTATGATACAGCATTCTTTGATAAGCGCTCAAAATTGATACACTATGATCCGAGTATTTTAGTTATAAATAACATTGAGTATGATCATGCTGATATTTTTAAGGATATTGATGCTATTTATTGGCAGTTTCATCAGCTTATTAGAAAAATGCCAGCTAATGCCAATATTATTTATAATGCTACAGATAAAAATGTACAAAATATTATAGCAATGGGCTATTGGTCTGAAACTACAAAGATTAATTCACTTGAAGGTATTCATATTAGCAAAAACTTACCTGATTTTTCTGAGTTTAAGCTGAGCAATAATCAGCAAAGAGTAGATATTTCATGGGGATTTATAGGTCAACATAATGCATTAAATGCTATGAGTGCTTATGCTGTAGCAAAACAGCTAAATATCTCAGATGATAATGTTAAAAAAGCTTTGGCTAGCTTTAAGGGTGTTAAAAGGCGTTTAGAAGTCTTATTTAACAAAGATAACATTACCGTGTATGATGATTTTGCCCATCATCCAACATCTATAAAATTAACTATAGAAGCTGTACGTAACAAAGACCCAAAAGCTTATATTTTAGCCTTAATTGATCCACGCTCAAACACTATGAGACAAGGAGATAATAAAGATAACCTCCCTATGGCGATAGTTGATGCTGATCAGGTACTACTCTATAATCATAGTTTATTAAAATGGGATGCTAAAAAGCTTTTAAAAAACTCTAATAATGTTGGCTTTATGGATAGTGTAGAGAGTTTTATTAGCAATATTAAAGACTTAATAGTTAAGCATCAAAGTAGTAATATTCAGATTGTTATGATGAGTAACGGCTCATTTGATGGTTTAAGAGAAAAATTAGTTGAGCTTTTGGAGGCATAAGTGAGTAGTTTAATTTACGGAATACATGCAGTAGATAGTCTAGTTGAGTCAAATCAGGCTAAAGAAGTCATTGTATTTAAAAAGCAGCAAAGTATTAATTCTAAAATACAGAATATTATCGCTAATGCAGAGTTAAGAGGTATTAAAGTTAGTTTTATTGATAATTTTAGAGCATTACCTGGTCGTATTAGAAAAGATGCTAATCATCAGAACATTTTTGCAATAGAAAAGAATGATTTTAAAACTTATTCGGAAAAAGATATCAAAAGTCTGATGCCTGATGATAAGAACGCTTTTATTTTAATATTAGATAGTATCCAAGATCCTCATAATTTTGGAGCTTGTATTCGTAGTGCTCACTCTGTAGGAGTAGATTTTATTATTGTACCTAAAGATAATAGTGCACCAATAAATGCAACAGTTAAAAAAGTGGCTTGTGGAGCTGCTGAGCATACAAAGATAATAGTAGTAACAAACTTAGCTAGGGCAATTGAAAAGTTAAAAGAGCAGGGTGTTTGGGTCATTGGTTTAGCTGGTGAGGCAGATGAAAGTTTATATGATATGAACTTAAGTGATTCTATTGCAATAGTAGCAGGAGCTGAAGGCAGCGGTATGCGCCAACGTACAAAGGCAAGCTGTGATTTTTTAGCTAAGCTACCAATGTTTGGTGAGGTTTCTAGCTTGAATGTTTCTGTAGCTACTGGCATAGCTTTATATGAAACTGTAAGGCAAAGAATCTAATCACTATCTTTTACAAACTTAGCCATATACACGATAGCTATGGTGATTAAAATAATAATTAATTGTTGTATTGGTAGGTTTGATAATAGCTTATGTCCAGCAGAAAAGCTCATTATAAAGTTTGCCAATCCAGCTAATGAGAATTTAAAAAAGTTATTTAAAGCCGTAGCAGCTCCAAAATTAATCGAAACTAACTGTAGAGATTCACTTAATAGTGACGTTGAGCTTAAACTTACGCCATAACATATGATTAGCATTAGAATCGTAAAAATATACGTATGATTAGATTCGCTATAATTATATATCAGCATCATTAATACCCCAGCAAGAGAGGTAATAAGTCCAGCATATGAAAATACTTTTAATGGTAATGATTCGCTAAGCTTTTTTAATGTGAAATTTGCTAAGATAAGTCCTACTACGGTTATTGCAAAATAGAACATATATAATACATATCCAGTATTATAAACTTTAAGGTAGATAATTGAAGCTGCACCAACGTAGCTAAAAAAGGCAGCAAATAATAATCCTGAGCAAATAGTGTATGCTATAAATTTTATATTTTTAAAATGGCAAAAATAGGCAGTAAGTAATTTCTTTACAGATTTTTGCCTTTGTTCAATATGATGTGTCTCAGGTAATAGACTACATAGAATTAGCAGTAATATTCCAAATGCGGATAAGAAATGAAATGAACTTTTCCAACTAGCTGTTAGAACTATTAATCCAGTACCTATCATCGGTGAAATCATTGGTGATATCAGCATTATTATTGCTAAGCTTGCAATAGTATTTGTTAGCTTTTTGCCATTATAACAATCTCTTGCAATAGCTAATGCTATTACAGTTCCTGATGAGTCTGTTAAACCTTGTATCAATCTAAATGTTGCCAGTTGTGAAAAACTTTGGCTATGCGCACATAAAAAAGTACTTACTATATACAGGAACATTCCTAAAATTAAACAATGCTTTCTACCATATTTATCTGATAGAGATCCCCATAGTAGCATGCCAATTGAAAAGCCTATGAAGTATGTTGTAAATGTAAAAATTACATCACTAGGTTGTACATTAAAATGGTTTGCAATATCAGGAATAGCAGGGGCATAGGTATTTACCGCAAATGGTGGTAGCATAGCTAAAAAAGCTAAGGTCAATAGAAATATTTTACTATCTTTTTTTATTATCATGAGAAGAATCCTTTAAGATCTAAGAAGGAGATAATTTAAGGATTATATTCTAGCAGATAAAGACATTTTAAAAAGGAATTTATAGTATTAAAGTTAGCTAAAAAATTAGAAGATTCGCTGCAAAAAAAATAGATTTAATTACATTTTTATTTATATTTAAATTATAGTTAATGCTTATTTATTATATGAAAAAAATAATAATGATTATAGTATTCTCATTTTTTGTTTTCTTTGTAAGTTGCTCTTCGAAGAATAGTTATCATAAATCTAGAACTATAGAGACTCCTAATTCGATATATATTAGAACAGTTTCAGGTTGGCCAAGTCAAGCTCAATCTGCAGCAGTTTTTAGTAATGGCTTTAAGGTTGTAGCAAAAAAGAATGATGGAGTTGTAGATGTTACATGTCCAAAAGGGCAGATTCTACTTATACAACACCCAATTAGTGCTGGCTCAATTGTAGGTAAGAAATGTAACTCTAAGTTAGGTTGTATGATTTCAGGTGTTCAATTCGTTTTAACAGGAGGTAAGTCTAGCTTTACTGCCTATAGCAGAACTATAAAGACAGGTGCTACAATAGAAGATCAAAATGCATGGATTCTTGGCCCAGACAATGGACTTTCAGTAGTAAACTGTATACCCAAGGGTGACATTGGTAATTGGACTAGTCCTTAATCAATATAATTTGCTTTGGTATTATCTAGATTCAAATTTTGTTTAAATCGATCTACTAAAAAGGATACTAGTTTTAGTAGGAAAAATTTACTATCTTTTTTTACCATTATGAAAGAAGCCTTATAAAGTTAAAGAAGTTATAATTTAAAAGTTATATATTTTAGCAAATAAAGTTATTAGAGAAAGAAACTTATATTAATATTAGCTATACTTATACCGTTTCAAAAAACCACTTTATGTTAAAATATTCTAAAGTTAGCATCTAATAAAGTATAAGATTATGCAATTTGCTTTTTTGAATAGCAATAAATATGCAGCCATTAATGCTTTTAAAGCAAGTATTGCTGTAATGCTAGGGTATTTAATTGGATATGTATTAGGTGATATCCTTGAAATTCACGGAATGTATTTATGGATTGTAATAACAATACTTGTTGTGATGTCAACCCAACCAAATCTCGGTGGTGCATTAGATAAAGCTATTATGCGATTTTTAGGGACACTTATAGGAGCAACTGTTGCTACAGTAATAGTTGCCTCTATAAGTAATGATATTATTCAAGTTTTTTTATCTATACCGTTTATATTTTTAGCAGTATATTTTGCAGGGGCATCTAGATATAGTTATGCAGGGACCCTAGCAGGTATAACTCTAATTATTATAATACTAAATCGACAACCTGGGGAGCAGGTTGCAATATATAGAGCTGTAGAAATATCTTTAGGGATAATAATCTCTCTAATTGTGAATAGGTTTATTTTACCAATTAGAGCAGAAACTAGACTTAAAGAGAGTTTTTCTAAAACAATTTCTCAGATACATGATTTCTTTGATATTCTTTTTATCGAACGTAATCATTCTCATAAGAAACTTAGAGAAAGCATTTTTCATGAGTTTACTAAGCATTTAACTTTAGTGAAAGAGCTAAAATATGAAAAATCTGCTAAAAAAGTTCGTGAGTTCGAAAAAATGAGTCTCTATATTCGTAGGCTATATAGATATATGATAGTTATGTATGAATATATAGAAGCATCGTTCGATGCTAAAACTATAGAAAAGTTAGATAAAGAGCCAGCTTTTATTGAATTTAAGAAGTATATTATGCAATCATTATTAGATATCTCTAATGACATTAAAGCTAGAAGGCGAATAAGCTATAAAGAGCTATTACGTTTTGAAAAGCATATATTACCTTTATTAAAAGATGTTGAATTCTTAAATGATAAAGATAAGAGTTTTACTTTTAATACGAATATGTTTTTAAATGCTTTAAAAAGGTTATCGTTAGAATACAATTACATTTTGCAAATTTCAAAACATTGATTAAATAGATGCTTTAGGCTACTATGTAGCCTTGAAATTTTATTATTATATTTTCATTTATAAGAGGCTTAATTTTTTATGAATCTTCATTCTAGGAATATTTTAATTCCGATACTTATCGTGACAATTATTGTCGATATTATGGGAGCTGGTTTAGTTTTTCCTATAATGCCGTCACTATTTTTTGGTAAGGCATGCATTACATTTGGTGACCCTGGAGGGAATTTCCAAAACTGGTATTATTCAATTGCTTTAGCTTGTTGGCCACTAGGACTTCTAATTGGATGTCCGATTATCGGGGAGTTATCCGATAAATATGGCCGTAAGGTTATATTAATTGTTGCACTGGTAACAACTTGTATTTCATATATGTTATCGGCATATGCCATATACTCGCATGATTATTTACTATTTATTTCAAGCAGGTTTATTAGTGGATTAGCTGGAGGAGCTTTTGAAATTGCACAAGCAGCAGTTATAGATATATCTTCAGAGGAAGAAAAATCTAAAAATTTGGGATATATTACAATGGCGGCATCTTTAGGTTTTGTAGTTGGGCCTATTGTAACTAGTTTTGTTTCATCAATGAGTATCAATCACATCATACCATTTATGTTTGCTGGGGTTTTATCTTTTATAAATATGATGTTTATTATCATAGTTATGAAAAAAGACTTGCCTAAGAATCCAGGGCTAGTAGTTGAATTAGGAACTGTATATAAAACTATATCTTTCTTACTATCTGATAAAAGAGTTAGGCTGATTGGGGTTGTTTATTTACTTATACAATGTGCTTGGGGCTTTTATGGACAAGGTGTAGCACTGTTTTTAACCTTGACGTATCATTATAGCATATCTCTTACAGGACTTTTCTATGCAGTGATGGGCTTAGCTACAGCTATTGCAAGTATCACAATTCAGCCAAAAGTGTTTGCTAAATCATCAAAACAAGTAGCTTTTGTTAGATCTGCGGTTATTTGTGGTATAAGTTTTGCATTTGTTGCTATTTTAACTAATCAAGGTGTTCAGTGGCTATTGGCTATTATAGTATCTGCAGCACAGTTGATTTGCTATACTGCATTATTATCAATGATATCCGGAGCTGTTACAGATAAAGAGCAAGGTAAAGCAATGGGTGCAGCAGGAGCAGGATTTGGTTTAGCTTGGTTCTTAAATGATATTATGATGGGACATTTATCGGCAATATCTCCATCATCTCCTATTTCATTTGGCTCGATTATGTACTTTACTGCTGCGATTATTTTTGTATTTTCTATCAAAATCTTGCGTGAGAAGGTACAATAATAGCCAATTTAATTAATATTGTTTTATTCTTAAATGCAGCTAATATCTCTAAAAAATATAAGTCTTAATTTTGGTACACACATTGTACTGGATAATGTTGATTTTGATATATCTAAAGGACAAAGAGTATGTTTGATTGGTCGTAATGGTACTGGTAAATCATCTTTATTAAAAGTTATTGAAGGCAAAGTTATTCCAGATGATGGTGAAATTATAGTTCATGATAATGCAAAAGTAGCTAGTATGATCCAAGAAGTTCCTAGTGATATTAATGGAAGTATTAGTGATGTAATATTACAAGGATTGGGAGAGCTTGGAGAAAAACTAATCTCATATCAAAATATTTTAGAGCACAATCCTCAGTCATCTGAACTAGAGCTATTGCATAAATATATAGATGAACATCATGGTTGGAGTTATCTTAATGATGTTGAAATCTTAGCTTCTAAACTTAGTCTGAACTCAAAAGCTCAATTTAGTGATCTATCTGGTGGGATGAAAAGAAGAGTTATACTAGCTCGAGCATTGATAAATAAGCCTGACTTGTTACTTTTAGATGAGCCTACGAACCATCTTGATATAGATTCTATTAAATGGTTAGAAGAGTTCTTAACTAATTTCAGTGGAGCTATACTTTTTATTACGCATGATAGGAAATTTTTAAATAATGTCGCAAAGAGTATTGTTGAATTAGATAGAGGTCATTTATATTCTTTTGATGGGAATTATACTAAGTTCTTAGAAAAGAAAGAACAGATCTTAGATGCACAAGAAAAGGCTAATAGTGAGTTTGATAAAAAGCTAGCTCAAGAAGAAGCATGGATTCGTCAAGGTATAAAGGCTCGCCGAACAAGAAATGAAGGAAGAGTTAGGGCTTTAGAGCAAATGAGGCGTGAGCGTAAGCAAAGGCGTGAAGGGGTTGGCAAAGCTGATATAAAAGTTGCTCAAGCAGAGAAATCATCTAAAAAAGTTATTCAAGCAAATAGCATTGGCTTTGAGTATCAAGGAAGCTATCTTTTTAAAGACTTTTCAACGGAGATTCATAAATCAGATAAAATTGCGATAATAGGTCAAAACGGGTGTGGTAAAACTACTCTTTTAAATTGTTTATTAGGTGTTGAGGATCCAACTCAAGGTGATGTAGTATTAGCAGATAATATTAAAATAGCATATTTTGATCAGCTTAGGGATCAGCTAGATGAAAGTTTAAGTATTATTGATAATGTTAAAGAAGGTTCTGATTTTCTTAATATAAATGGCAAAGAAACTCATGTAATAACATATTTACAAAAATTTTTATTTACACCAGAGAGGTTACATTCTCCAATTACTCACTTATCAGGTGGGGAGAAAAATCGTTTATTATTAGCTAAGATTTTATCTAAGCCTAGTAATGTTATAGTTTTGGATGAACCTACTAATGATTTAGATATTGAAACTTTAGAGATTTTGGAGGAAATGTTAATAAACTATCAAGGCACTATAATTTTAGTTAGTCATGATCGAGAGTTTATAAATAATGTTGCAACAAGTTCTATTGTATTTGAACAAGGCCAATTAAATGAATACGTTGGCGGCTATGATGACTGGTTATCACAGCAAAAGCAAGTTGAGCAAACTAAAGTTTCCAAGAAAGTGGATGAGCCTAAAAATAAATTAACTTATGAGCAGCGTAAACAACTAAGAAATTTACCTAATCAAATAGAAAAATTAGAAGCTAATATCTCTAAGATAGAAGCACAAATGGGCGAGTTAGACTTTTATCAAAAGCCTCAACAGGAAATAACAAAAACTCAAAACCAACTAGATCAATTAAACCAAGAATTAGAAGAAAAATACGTTCTTTGGGAAGAGCTTTTAGAATTAGAATAATCAAAATTTGTTAGTCTATCTATGTTATTATACTAGCTATGTTTATTTAAACTTTAATTGTTGTATTACTAAGGTATGGTTACACAAGAAGTAGATCCTAAAGATCTTAAAGAAGAGAAGAAGGTTTTAGCTATATCATCATTAGCGGAATTTGCTGAAAGATATGGATATTATATAATTCAATCGTTATTAATATTCTACCTAATAGATAAATTTCAAATATCTCAAAGTTTGTCGGCATCATTGGTGGGTACAACACTCGCTATGGTTTATATATCTGCTATTTTAGGTGGATTTATAGCAGAGAGATATTTAGGCTATTATCGAGCGGGCTTGCTTGGATCATTTTTTATGGTCGGTGGTTTTTTTATTTTAGCGGTCTCGACTAGCCAGACTGTCTTATATCTAGGTTTAAGCTTTATTTCTGTAAGTACAGGACTTATAAAATCAAATATGTCTGCGTTTATTGGTAGGTTTTACGATAGATCGACTTTGAATGATTCAAAAAGAGATTTTGGTTTTAATATTTTCTATATGGGAATAAACCTAGGTAGTTTTGGCGCTTTATTTATAGCTAGTTGGTTAAAAGATAGTTATGGCTTTGGGGCACCATTTTATAGTAGTATGGGCGTTAGTATCTTTATGTTATGTTTACTGCTTTTAGGATTTAAATTCTTAGGTAAACATATTATAGATTTCAAACTTACTCTATCTATTATTATAAAAGTAACAGTTTTGCTAGCTGTATATATTATGGTTTTGTTTTATATATTTAAACAACCTATAATCGCGAACTTTTCTATAATTGCAGCTTTAGCCGGATCTATAGTAATACTTATACTTTCAATAAAAAAATCTAGTATTAAAAAAGTTATTGTAGCAGGAATATTTTTCTTATTATCAATAATATATTGGGGCTTATATTTTCAAATATTTATTAGTGTATTATTGTTTACACAATATGCGGTTGATAACTCTATATTAAATCCTAGTCAATTCTTAAGTGTTGAATCATTAAGCGTATTAGTTTTTGCAAGTATATTAGGTAAGTTTTGGATCTTTTTAGATAAAAAAGGCAAAAAAGTAGAAGATGTTGATAAGTTTAATATAGCATTTGTGTTTATAATTGTGACATTTATAATTGTGTTAGCTTCTATACTTATTTCACCTACAGGAAGTAAGGTAATGGCGTATGGTATTATTTTGGGATATATAATTTTAGGTATCTCCGAACTTTCTTTATCAGCAATTGGTTTATCTATGATTACAAAAATAGCTCCAAAAGGATTCGTAGCTTTGTATATGGGGATTTGGCTAGTTACTTTAGGGGTAGGAGGTAAACTTGGAGGTTTTATCGCTAGTTTCTTTTATATTCCCAAGAATGATCTAGCTTTGGCTAAAGCAAATATGTGCGATGGCTTAGATACATTTATAGTTATAGCAGTGCTAACAAGTCTTGCAATTTTACTATTAAGAAAGTTTGTAAATAGGAATGCGTAAATATAGCTTTTCAGTAAATTTAAAATAGTTGCAACAAGTTCATACTTTATCTTTTATCTACGTATACATTTAACCTTTCTCTATCATTTGCTATATCTTGAATTGAGTTAGCTTCTAGAATTATTATATCTGTAATAGCTTCAACTTGATGTGTAACATTAGGAAAGACTTCTATCAAGTTTTGTCCTTCTATTATTTTTTCATGTATATCATTACTATTAATGTCTCTATATGAAAATTTAATTTTTCCTGTTAACAATACAAACACCTTAGGGTTAGTGGCATCAGATAAACCTTTATGAAAAGTATTACCACTGATGCTTCCTGATTTCCTAGTGATGAAAATAAAGTTATCTTGTTGACGGCAAAGTTTGAAAGAGGATGTTATTCCTCTCTCATCTTCCCCAATCATATTAAAAGGAATTATTTTAACTATACTCATGAAAACTCCTATATAATTTAAGCTTGTTAATCTTAGAGTAGGTTTATTAATTTTTAGCCAACAATATTAATTGTATTATAGAAGTGTTTAGACTTATCTAAATTATTCTTATTGAAGCTTTTACTTTTTTACTTCCCAAGTATTTCTAAGAGTTACAGTTCTATTAAATACAAGCTGATCTTTTTTGCAGTCTTTGATATCTGCGATAAAATAACCAATTCTATTAAACTGAAAACGTTGCTCAGGTGTTACCTCTTCTAGAGATTTTTCAACTTTAGCATTTTTTATAATCTGTAAGGATTCTGGATTGATAATTTCTTCAATACTATCAAAATCTCCAGGACTTTCATGATTAAATAAACGATCATAAATCCTTACTTCTGCATCTAAACAGTTATTAGCATCAACCCAATGGATAATACCGTTAGGTTTTATACCATCTTCTGGCTTTTTACCGCCTAGTGTTTCTGGTAAGTATGAACATTTTAATTCACTAACATTTCCAGCGTTATCAGTTATAACTTCAAGACATTGTATTACGTAGCCATTTATTAGTCGAACTCTGCCATTTGGACTAAGTTTTTTCATGCCTTTTTCTAGCTCAAATACAAAATCATCTCTTTCGATAAAAATCTCTGAAGATATTGTAATATCACGACGACCAAACTCAGGATTTTGAGGGTGATTAGGTACATTTAAATCATGGTTAGGCAGATTTATTAGGCTTACTTTTATTGGGTCTAATACAGCATTTTTTCTTGGAGCATTTCTGTTTAGATCATCACGGATTGATTCTTCTAAAACAGATACATCAATTATAGAGTCTTGCTTAGATATTCCAACTATATCACAAAAGTTACGAATTGATTCAGAAGTGTAGCCTCTACGGCGATAGCCTTTGATAGTCGGCATACGTGGGTCATCCCAGCCATTAACAAGTTTGTTATCTACGAGGTATTTTAGTTTTCTTTTACTTGTTATTGTATAGTTTAGATTAAGCCTAGAAAACTCAATTTGCTGAGGTTTTGTCTTAAATTCTGTTTCAGAAACTACCCAGTCGTAAAAAGGTCTTTGATCTTGAAACTCTAAAGTACACAGTGAATGAGTAATACTCTCAATAGCATCTTCTAGAGGGTGAGCAAAACTATACATTGGATATATACACCATTTATCACCAGTTTTAGGGTGGTTTGAGAACTTTATTCTATATAAAGCAGGATCTCTTAGATTAATATTTCCTGAAGACATATCAATTTTTGCCCGTAATGTCTTGCTCCCTTCGGGAAATTTGCCATCTTTCATTGCTTCGAAAAGTTCTAGATTTTCTTCAACCGAGCGATTTCTATATGGACTATCTTTACCAGGCTCTTTTAGTGTGCCACGATATTCTCTAACTTGTTCAGCTGATAAATCACAAACATAGGCTTTGCCTTTTTTGATAAGTAATATAGCTAGCTTATACATTTTATTAAAATACTCAGAGGCAAAGTGAGGTTTATTTTGCCATGTAAAGCCTAACCATTGAACATCTTCTTGGATAGCATTTATATATTCGATATCCTCTTTGTCTGGATTTGTATCATCAAAACGTAGATTACATTTCCCATTAAACTCTTCTGCAATACCAAAATTTAAACAGATAGACTTGGCATGGCCAATATGTAAATAACCATTTGGCTCAGGTGGAAATCTTGTTAGTATGCTGGAAACTTTTTTAGTTCCTAGATCTTTTTTTATAATATTTTTTATAAAATTAGTTTTGTTTACTTTAGTCTCATTACTCATGATTTTTTTATGTAGAAATAGTTGAATTAATAAATTTACTAATAGTTTACTTTATTCGCAAAACAATAACATATTTTTTTGAAAAAAAAGTATATACTGGCTATAATTTTGACTTAAAAGCTAATTGTTATTTAAGCTAAGGAACTTTAGCAATGGATCCTTCTACCATAGATGATAATAAATATTTGTATACCTCAAAAAATGTGTATCAAAATTTATCTTTAGAGCAACTTGCAAGACATGCCGAAAATAGTTGTGGTTTTATACAGCGAGAAGATAAAGCTCTTGTGGTTGATAGTGGTAGTATTAAAGGAAGGCTTCCTGATGATAAATATATCGTAGAAACCAAATATGCAAAAAAGAATGTTTGGTGGAGTGAAGAAGGCTCTGATAATAAAAGGCTAAAAAGAAAAAATTGGAAGCTTATCAAGCAGAAGCTTTGTCAAGATGTTTCACAAAAGGATTTATTTGTAGTCGATGGTTTTTATAATCATGATGATAAGAGAAAGATTGCTGTTAGATTAATAACTACACAAGCTTCAGCAGCTTACTTTTTTAAGCTTGTAACAATATCTAGTCATTCTGGGGAGTTTGATCCACAGTGGGTAGTAATGCACTCTCCAGAAACAGAAATTGAAAATTATGAAGAACTTGAATTAAACTCACCAAAAGTTATTGCAACTAATCTAAAACAGCGTGAGAGTATACTTGTTGGCACTTATTATCTAGCAGAGATAAATAAGGTGCTTTTATCGGTAATGAGCTATTATTTATCTTTAAATGATATTGGTGTTTTTTATTGTGCTGTTGGGGTTGATGCAGAAGCAAAAAGCAGTATGTTTTTTGGTTTATCAGGTAGTGGTAAAACAACTTTAGCCCTAGACAGGCAAAAAACGTTGGTAACGAATGAGGCTGTTGCTTGGACGGAGATGCGAGGAATTTATAGCTTAGAGTCTGGATTAACTATAAAGTCTGCAAGTTTTAAAAAAGATGATCCACGTATTGTAAATTCTTTGAAGGAAAATCTTATAATAGAAAATCCTAATTTTGATGAAAATCAAAACATTATATTTGGTCAGAAAAGTAGGTCTCAGAGTAATACATATATAACTTTTTCACGAGAAAATTTTGATAGCCTTATAAATACTGATAGCCCAAGTACTATAATTTTTCTTGTGAAAGATGCAAAAGGCATTCTGCCGAGAGTTGCAAAATTAAGTAAGGGTCAGGCAATTTATTATTTTTTATCTGGTTATACATGTACTTCTATAGGTGTTGAATTAGGAGTTACAGAGCCTAAGCCAGAGTTTTCCAGTTGTTATGCTCAGCCTTTTTTATTACTTAGGCCAACTAGATATGCCAGTATTTTACGTCAAAGGCTAAAGCATAGTAATGCTAATATTTATATGGTTAATGTTGGCTGGATAGATGGTGATTATAAAACAGGTAGAAGAGTTCCTACTGAAGAAACAAAAGTTGTAGTTGATTATTTATTGAACAAATCAGAAAATGTAGGTTTTAAGTTTGAAAGGCAGAAGTATTTTAACTTTAAAGCGTTAACCTCTATTTATGACAATGATGAGGTATTGCATTTGAGTAATATTTGGGATGATAAGTCTGAGTATAAAAAACAATATAAGAGCCTAGCAAAAGACTTTATTAAAAACTATACACAGTTTGAGAATGATGAGTTTGCGCTAAAATATAAGAAGTTCGAGCCAGATATCTAAGAGTTAATATTATTGACTATATGAAAAATATGCTTTATTTATTATAATACTTCTAACCTGCAAGAACTTAAAAATAGAATGTTAATTTATCTTTTTAAATGGCTAAGTCAATATATCAGTGGTTTAGCAGTATTTAGTCATTATCTTTCCATTAGAATTATTATGATTTCAATCACATCTTTACTAATCACTCTTTTTTTAGGTGGGCCAATGATTCGTTGGTTGCAGAAGATGCAAATAGGTCAAGTTGTCAGAGATGATGGGCCAGAAAGTCATTTTTCTAAAAAGAATACTCCAACAATGGGAGGTGTCTTAATATTATCATCAATTGTAATATCATCGTTACTATGGGGAGATTTATCAAGTATCTATTTATGGATTTTGATATTAGTAGTAGTTTTTTTTGGAGCAATTGGGTTTATAGATGATTATTTGAAGCTAGTACTTAAAAATCCAAAAGGCTTAAGAGCCAAACATAAGTTTGCATTACAAACCATATTTTCAATAATATTAGCAATAATTTTGTTTTATCTTTTATCAAAAAATGGACAAATGAGCTTATCTATACCATTTTCAAAGAGTTTATCTATACCAATGGGAATAGTATTGTTTATAGTTCTAACATTTTTCATTATTAATGGTAGCAGTAACGCAGTTAATCTAACTGATGGTTTAGATGGCTTAGCAATAGTTCCAGTTGTTCTTGTAGCTATAGGGCTAGGTATATATGCATATATCGAGACTAATAGTATACTAGCAAACTATTTTTTATTTAATTATTTAGGTAATTCAGGACTTACTGAAGTAGCAGTTTTCTGTGCTGCAATGGGTGGTTCAGGGTTAGGTTTTTTATGGTTTAACTCATATCCAGCTGAAGTTTTTATGGGAGATGTTGGTTCATTAACACTAGGCGCTGTTTTGGGAGTTATAGCTATAATGATTCGCCAAGAATTAGTGTTTTTTATAATGGGTTTACTTTTTGTTGTCGAAGCTCTATCTGTGATGCTCCAAGTAGGTTCTTATAAGCTTAGAAAAGGTAAAAGAATCTTTAGAATGGCACCAATTCATCATCATTTTGAACTAAAAGGTTGGCCTGAAACTAAAGTTGTCATACGTTTTTGGATAATCTCTTTAATACTTTTTCTAATTGGCCTGGCAGCTATTAAGGTTCGATAATGTTTAGCTTTTATTATAATGATGTTAAAGTTTCTAAGCTATTGATGGTTGGTTATGGGGTTACCGGTAAGTCAGTTTGTGATTTTATGGCAAATTTTATTGATCTTGAAGTAGATATATCACAAAGTGATGAAGAATTTCAAAACTATGATTTAAATAGTTATGATCTAATAACAGTCAGTCCAGGTATACCACTTAATAAATCTCCATATAGAATACTATCTCAATATAAAGATAAAATTGTTAGTGATATTGATATATTTTATCAATATATTAAAAACACAAAAGCAAAGACTATTGCGGTAACTGGATCAAATGGCAAAAGTACAGTAGTTACTTTATTGGACTTTGTACTTAAAGAACTTGGCTATAAGAGTATTTTAGTTGGCAATATTGGCACACCTGCTTTAAATAAAATAGGTGAGAAGTTTGACTATTGTGTTATAGAGGCATCAAGTTTTCAAATTGATATATTTAACTCTGTAAAATTTGATATTGGTTGTGTTATTAATGTATCGCCAGATCATTTAGATAGATATGCAAGCTTTGCTGATTATAAACAGTCAAAGCTAAATCTAGCAAACTTTAGTAAAGATTTTTTTGTATATGATGTTCATAATAATGGCGTTAAGTATGCAGGAGAGTATGAAATAGTAAGATCAAGTATATATAAGCATGCTACAAAGCTACTTGATATTACAGAAACTAAGTTATTTGGCGTACATAATTTAGAGAATATTATTGTTGTTTTAAATATATTAGATAGATTAGGGTTAGATACTTTAAAGGCAATAACTGCTATTAAAAAATTTAAAGGTCTAGCTCACCGTTGTAGAATCATCAAGAGTATCGGTGGGATAACTTATATAAATGATTCAAAAGGTACAAATGTTGGAGCTACTGTTGCAGCACTTAATAGTATAACTAATACAAAAAATATTATACTTTTATTAGGTGGTGTAGCTAAGGGTGGTGACTTTAGTCTGATGATTGATTCACTTAAAAAATACGTTAAATATGTTTTTGTATATGGGCAAGATAAAGAGTATATACAAGAGTATATTAAAGATACTTGTAGCTATGAGTTATGTAGTAATATGCATGATGCTTTTGAGCTGGCGAATAAAAAAGCACAAGGTAGTGAAATAATTTTATTATCACCAGCATGTGCAAGTTTTGATGAGTTTGACAATTATGTGAAACGTGGTGAAGCTTTTGAGGATTATGTTGCACAGTTAAAAAATCTAGGAAGCTAAATGTTATATCGATTAAAACTTTTATTAAGTAGAAAAAATGTAAAAAGAGAGCGTGTAAGAGCAAAGCTTGAAATAGATATTTCTATAGTTTTTATAATGCTTGGATTGCTTACTTTTGGTTGGGTTATGGTTACTTCTGCATCAATGGTTGATGCATTATATGACTTTAACGATCCATATCACTATTCTATAAGACAGGGCTTCTTTGCAATTATATCAATATTCTTATTTTTATTAGCATTGCTAGTGCCGACTAAAAATTATGAGAAGAACTATAATGCGTTTTTCTTTATAATGCTTTTAGTCTTAGTTGCTGTATTAGTCCCAGGTTTGGGTAAAAGTGTTAATGGGGCTAGACGCTGGATCCCTTTATTGATTATTAACATCCAAGTTGCTGAGTTAGCTAAACTATTAGCAATTATATTTTTCTCTGGTTATATTGCAACAAACTTAAAAAATATGGGGAATTTTAAAGAAGGTATTCTCACACCAATAAGTTTGCTAGGATGTATTGCGATACTTTTACTAATGCAACCAGATTTTGGATCTACTGTTGTAATATCAATATGTGTAATGGGTATGTTATTTGTATCAGGTAACAAGGTGCGCTGGTATGGGTTACTTTTGGTAGCTATGGTATTAATGGCATCAATGTTGGTTATTATATCTCCTTATAGAATGCATCGGATTACTGGATTTTTACATCCATGGGAAAATGCTAATGGGTCAGGATATCAGTTAGTGCAAGCTCTTATAGGCTTTGGCAGAGGAGGTTGGTTTGGTGATGGCTTAGGTAATGGAATACAAAAACAGTTTTTCTTGCCAGAAGAGCATACTGATTTTATTACTTCTGTTATAGCTGAAGAAATAGGTGTTGTTGGATTAATGGTTTTGCTGTTAGTGTACCTATTTATTGCTTTAAAAGCAGTGAACATTGCTAAGTTAGCTTTTGAGCTAAAAAGATACTATCAGGCATTTTTAGCTTATGGGATAGGCTTTTGGTTTAGTTTTCAGGTGTTTGTAAATGTGGGTGTAAATACAGGGTTACTACCAACAAAAGGTTTAACTTTACCTTTAATCAGTTATGGTGGAAGTAGTTTGTTAATAATGTGTTATACATTAGGAATTTTAGTTAGGATTGATTTTGAGAATAAACTTTTAGCAGATACAATAAATCCTAGATATGTATATAAGAAAGTTAAATAAAAGAAGAAGCTTATTGTTTAGAATTTTTTTTCTAATGTATGGACATTTCTAACAATATATAAAGGTCTATGTTTTGTTTCTATAAATATTCTACCTATATAGCTACCGAGCATACCTATTCCAATCATTTGTAAGCCACTGAAAAATAGTATAAAAGTTACTAACGATGGGTAACCAGGAGTATCTATTCCAAATATTAGTGATTTTAGGACTATTACTGAGCCATAAATAAAGCTTATAAAAGCAATAAAGAGACCAATGTAAGACCATATTTCTAAAGGAGCTTTACTAAAGCTTGTAATTCCATCAATAGAAAACTTAAATAACTTCCAGTAGTTCCATTTAGTCTGACCTGCTACTCTTTCCTCTCTTGCATGATAGACCAACTTTTCTTTAAAACCTATCCAAGTTAATAACCCTTTATTAAAGCGAACTTTTTCTTTTAGCTCAAGAAAAGCATTTATTGCAGCTCTATTGAGTAATCTATAGTCACCAGCATTAGGAGTAAGTTTTGTATCACTAATACGGTTGATAAGCTTATAAAAAAGGCCAGCTGTATGTTTTTTTGTTGAAGTATCGGTATTACGATTTTCTCTAACAGCAGTAACAATTTCATAGCCATCTAACCAATGTTTGACCATTTCTAAAATAAGCTCAGGAGGGTCTTGTAGGTCAGCATCTATAGAAACAGCAGCATCACCTTTACAGTTTGCAAAGCCTGCGAAAAGAGCTGATTCCTTACCGAAATTTCTTGATAAATCAACAACAACGATCTCAGGAATATCTTGTTGCTTTTCTAGTAATAGATCTAGAGTATTATCATTACTACCATCATTGATAAAAACTATTTCATATTTTGTTGGTAGTTTTTCTAAGATAGGCATCAGTCTTTCAAATAAATGATCTATAGTAGCAGATTCATCTTTTACTGGGATTAGTATACTTATTAATTTACTTTTATTAGGCATTGATATTAATTTATAGAATTTACATCTAATTTTGATATTCTAGAGATAATAGCTCTTTAAAGCAAGCTTTTAAGAAGATTACTGCATATGAGGTTATTGTAGAGTTATATTGCTAATTTTTTGATCTATTAGAGCTTGCTCTGATTCGAAGTATTTAAATTCATTAACTCTAGATTTTGATATGGGATCTTTTTCATCAATAGCTATGGCAGGATGACACATTATTAGTCCGCCATCTTTGATTTCAGAATAAGCTTTTAATATGACTTTTCTAAAGTCTTGATTGTTACTTTCAAGTGAATATATTCCAGAGAAGCTAGTATTATGTTTAATGTTATTATCATTAAGTAAGTTGTTGAACTTCTTTGCGCCACTACGATAGATAATTAATGACTTTAAATCAGATTTATCCATATTAAAGGTTGAGCGAATATATGTTTGTTTCTTAAACATATCAAAATCTTTGTACAAATCTATAACGACTTTTCTAACAATAGGAAAATGGTGTACATGTTGGTGTCCATCAATAAAGTCAGGAAGATCTCCCCATAAAGATATAAAGTTATCTATCTGAGCTTTAAGTTCATTATAAACATCATTATATTTTATTGATCTTAGTTTTGACTTAGCAAGTAGCTTTGATAGTGATAAAAACTCTTTATTTTTGCTTATAGATGTAGCCTTTGTAAAAGGGGTTCCTTCTGTTAAATTTAGATGTATACCAACATCCATAGAGTCATTATAGATATTTTTCAAATTAGGTATGCCATTCTTTAATGCAGACATATTTGACATACAGCTTGTAGCATTGATAACTTTCTTTTTAAGAAGTCTAATGATGCCTTCATTTACATTATCACTTAGGCCAAAATCATCAGCACAAATTATTATTTTTTTGAACATAGCTAAAAGTCATGCTAACATTCGCGTACGCTAATCGTACTATATTTATTTTATGTCTTCAACTAGGAAGTATTTCTATTCTCAAATTTTTATATTCTTATTTTTTGTATATATATTCTCATGTATGCCTTTAATGATAGATGATTTATTTCGCTCTCAGATGGCAGCACTTTATAACCATACAGTAATTAAGCATTTAATTAATGATTATAATACTTATACAGGAAGAATTTCAGCACAGTATCTTTCATATATATTTTTTAATAAGCCAATGCCTTATATGATAGTGATGTTGAATGTTATTAGCGCATTGTCCTTTAATGTGTTGATCATTTATATGTATAAAATTATTACAGGGAAAGACAAAATTGTTTTTGATAAAGTTTATCTTAGTTATTTATCAATATTTTTCTTTGTATTTACCTTTAGTGCTTTTATTGGTACAACTATGTGGAAAATGGTAGCTGTACAATACTTATGGGGTATATCAATATGTGTATATGTTGCATATAGGCTGTTATATAAAAATCAAATTAGTGTTTTGCTGGCTATATTTGTAGCAGTCTTTATTGGCTTATATAATGAAGAAATTTTTGCACTTTGCTTTACTCTTTTGTTTGTGTTTACTATTTACAAATATAGGCTTGGACAGTTAAATAGAAATATCGTGATTATGCTGGTATTACTATTTATATTTGGTGCCATTGATTGTCTGGCCCCAGGTAATGCCCGTCGAGCTCAAGAAGAGGTTATGAAGTTTGGCTTTAATTTTTATATAGATCAGATAATTACTATACTTCTTGCATTTCTTAGGGGGATTTTGATTTTACCTTTTTTAATTTGGTCATTTAAAAGTACAACAAAAAACTATTTACTTACAAATGTTCAGAAAGTAGCTATTAAAGTGGCACTGATCTTAACATTTTTAGCGGCACTGATATTTTTTAGATATGTAGGAACAGGAAGAGTATATATGTTATTTATAATATTATACTTTTGTATAATATGTTATAACACTAATATTATTGCTAAGGTTGCTGACAGTGCTAAGCTAAAGAAAATATCTTATACCTTATCCATTCTAGCTATATTTTTATTACTTTTTGGCAGTACTTATATACATCATGAGTTTAATAGTAGGTTTAAATATATGAGTGATAATAAAAATCAAAGTATTTGTCTTAATGAAATATACTCGCCAGTTTGGTATTTGATTTATTTCAAAGATTTTAATGCTTATGGCAGTACCAAGGGTAAATATGGCTATCGTAACTATAACCATGATTATGCTAAATATTATAATTTAAAGAAGATTAGATACTGTAATTAGTAACGAAATTTATTTTCTTGCACATAATTTTAGATGATGCTAATATACGCGGACATTAAGTCTACTATACCTGTACTATGCCTTTAAATAGGGGATATTTCTATTCTCAAGTTTTAATATTTATATTCTTTTTTTATATATTTTCATGCATGCCTTTAATGGTAGATGATATCTGGCGTTCTCAATTAGCCGCGCTCTATAATCATACAGTTATTGCTAATCTTATTCATGATTATATGACTCATACAGGAAGGCTATCAGCAAAGTTTTTGGGTTCAATATTTTTAAATAAGCCAATGCCATATATGATAACTATAGCTGATGTAATCAGTGCATTATCTTTTAATGTGTTGATTATATATATGTATAAAATTATTACAGGGAAAGCTAAAATTGCTTTTGATAAGGAGTATGTAAGTTACTTATCGATATTTTTCTTTATATTTACATTTAGTGCTTTTATTGGAACGACTATGTGGAAAATGGTAGCAATAGAGTACTTATGGGGAATATCTGTATGTACATACCTAGCATATAAGTTATTGTATAAAGAACATATTAGTATCTTTTTGGCGATTTTCTCATCAGTATTTATTGGTTTATATAACGAACAAGTTTTTGCATTTTGTTTTATTCTCTTATTTGTATTTGCAGTTTATAACTATAAGACTAATTATTTGAATAGAAATATTATAATTATGCTTTTATTGTTGTTTATATTCGGTCTTGTTGATTGTTTAGCTCCCGGGAATATATATCGAGCTCAAGAAGAGGTCATGAAATTTGGATTTAATACTTATATAGATGAGCTTATCACGATATTTCTTGCGATTTTTAGAGGCATCTTAATTTTACCATTCTTAATTTGGTCTTTTAAGAGTACAACAAGCAATCAAAATCTTAAAAATATTCAAAAGGTAGCTATTAAAGCAGCGTTGATATTAACTTTCTTAGTAGCTCTTATGTTTTTTAGATATGCAGGGACAGGAAGGGTATATATGGTATATATTATCTTGTACTTTTGTATTATATGTTTTAACACTAATATGGTTGATAGAGTTACTAATGGTATTAGGTTAAAAAAAATATTATATACTTTTTCTATATTAGCGGTGGCTTTGCTACTCTTTGGTAGTAGTTATATACATTATGAGTTTAATAAAAGACTTAAGTATATGGATGATCATATAAACCAAAGTGTTTGTCTTAATGAAATATATTCGCCAGTTTGGTATTTGATTTATTTCAAAGATTTTGATGCTTATGGTGACACAAAAGGTGAAAATGGTTATGGCTATCGTAACTATAACCATGACTATGCTAAATATTATAATTTAAAGAAGATTAGGTACTGTAAATAGTATAAAGTTTGCTCAATTAAAAAAATCAACATTTTTAGCTTTTTGAAGCTATAATTGTACTAATTAGTTAAATATTTTTTTTGGAAATGATAAAGAGAGAGATTGAAAACCCACGTCTTTATGCGGTAATACCAGTTTATAATGAAGAAGCATTAATAGGATCTTTTTTAGAGGAGTTAGCCGCTAAACTAAGTCAGATATCATCAAACTATAAGATAGTTGTAGTCGATGATGGTAGTGTTGATAATTCTAGAGAAATTATACAAGAGTTAGTAGGTAAGTTAAGTATTAAGTTTATTAGCTTTTCTAGAAACTTTGGTCAAGAAGCTGCTATAACAGCCGGATTAGAAGCCTCTTGTGATGCTGATGCAGCAGTTATTATGGATTGTGACTTTCAACATCCAATAGAGGTAATAGATCAATTCTATGAAAAATGGTGTGAAGGTTACTCTAATGTTTATGGTATAAGAACTCGAGATGACCAAAGTAAAACAAGAGGTTTTTTATCAGAAACATTCTTTAAATTTAGTAAGAGTTTGATGGGAGTTGATATTCCGGCAAATGCAGGATATTTTAGACTGTTAGACAAACAGTGTATTAAGGCTTTTAACTCATTATCAGAAAATAATCGTTTTATTCGTGGTCTTTTCTCTTGGATAGGTTTTAAAGGATATGCTATACCATTTCAAGTAGCTGATAGAAAAGATGAGACACCGAGTAGATGGGGATATAAAAAGCTCTTCAAATTAGCATTTACTGGAATATTTTCATTTTCAGCTGTTCCTCTTAGAATGATATCTCTTATGGGAATGATCATTTCTATATTTGCATTAGCATATGGTTTATATACTATTTTAGCGAATATACTTTTTGGGGTTGGTGTTAGTGGTTGGCCAACGATTGTGGTAAGTATTATGTTCTTTAGTGGAGTTCAACTTATCTCGCTAGGTGTTTTAGGAGAATATATAAGTCGTATATTTGATGAAGCAAAAAACCGTCCTAAATATATTATTGATGAGGATGAAAGTAGAAATATTTAATTATTCTAATCTTTTAAGCTCTTTTACTTTAAATCTCATAAATAGTTTATGGAAAAGTTACGTTCTCTGAATCTTTCAAACTATGGCTAAAGAGCGGCACTTAATCATAGAATCTAAGTTTAAGGTTCATAACGAATAGATTCTATAATCAATATAAAGTTTCAATTTAGAATTAAACACTGAGATTATTGATATAAATACTGTATGATTATTTGAGATATTACTTAATAACTAATTTTTAATTAGGCTCTGTGCACAAAAATAAATTTTCATCGAAGCCAAATAAAAGTACAAGCTAATTTAATCATTCCTAGATATGCTGAAATAGTTTTATCAAACCTAGAAAACACTCTTCTAAAATGCTTAATTTTAGAAAAGAAATTCTCTATCAAATGTCTTTCTTTGTATATTTGAATATCAAAATC